>DASCOW010000096.1:0-1704 GCA_036012205.1 Verrucomicrobiota bacterium | reverse complement strand
GCTCACCTGGCGTAATGACACCCCGGCGATACTGTTTTTCCACATCGACAATTTGTTTTTCCGCTTTCTCGATCTCCTTGGCCTTTTCCTTGGGGATGATCATGTCGTGCATCCCCATGGAGATGCCTGACTTGGTCGCGGCCGCGAAGCCAAGGTGTTTGAGATCGTCCAGCACACGAACCGTTTCATCCTGTCCACAGTGCCGGTAGCAATTCCAAATGATGTCGCCAAGGACGCCCTTATTCACGATGACATTGGGGAACCCGATCTTTTCCGGCCAGATTTCGCTGAAGACAACCCGGCCAACAGTGGTTTCGATGACTTTGGTATCCTTTTCGCCGTAGGGAGTGTCCTTGCCAAAATCGGGGTTGGCCAAGCGGACCACGTCGTGAATCTTCAATCCTCCGTCGTGATAAGCAAACAACACTTCATCCTTCGAGCCGAACAACTGCATTCCCTTCTGTTTTTTGCGAACGACGTCGCGCGGTTTGGCGGTGATGTAGTAGCAGCCCAGCGTGATATCCTGCGAGGGAGTAATGATCGGCTTGCCGCTGGATGGTGAAAATATGTTGCTGGGCGCCATCATCAGCATGCGCGCCTCCATTTGGGCCTCCACTGAAAGGGGCACGTGCACCGCCATTTGATCGCCATCGAAGTCGGCGTTGTAGGCACTGCAGGTCAACGGGTGGAGTCTTATGGCTTCTCCCTCTATCAGCGTTGGCTCGAACGCCTGAATGGAGAGGCGGTGAAGAGTAGGCGCACGGTTCAAGAGCACCGGATGTTCGCGGGTGACTTCCTCGAGCACGTCCCACACCTCGGGAGACTGGCGCTCGATCAACTTCTTGGCAGAGCGAACGGTGTGCACGTAGCCAAGATCCTTGAGTCGGCGAATGATGAAGGGCTCGAACAACACGAGCGCCATTTTCTTCGGGAGACCGCACTGGTGGAGCTTCAAATCCGGGCCGATCACGATGACGGATCGACCAGAATAGTCCACGCGTTTTCCGAGCAGGTTTTGGCGGAAACGCCCGCTCTTGCCCTTGAGCATGTCACTCAATGACTTGAGCGCACGGTTGCCGGCGCCGGTAACGGCGCGGCCATGCCGGCCGTTGTCAAACAACGCGTCCACTGCTTCCTGCAGCATGCGCTTCTCGTTCCGGATGATGACCTCCGGGGTCTTGAGCGCCAGGAGGTTCTTCAGCCGGTTGTTGCGGTTGATGACGCGCCGGTAAAGGTCGTTTAAGTCTGATGTGGCGAACCGCCCTCCCTCAAGCGGAACCAAGGGTCGCAGATCCGGTGGGATCACCGGCAGAACCGTCAGCACCATCCACTCCGGCCGGCTCTTGGACTTGATGAAACCTTGGTACACCTTGATGCGCTTGGTCAATTTCTTTCGAATCTGCTTACTACGCGTCTGGGTCATGGCCTCCTGCAACTGATCCACACCAGCCTCAAGATCAATGGCGGCCAAGGCGTCGTGAACGCCCTCGGCGCCAATCTTGGCCACGAAGGCATCCGGCCCGTAGGTGTCTTTTGCGTCACGGAACTCCATCTCGGTCAGGAGCTGGTTTTTTTCCAGCGGTGTGTCGCCTGGATCCACCACCAGATAGTCCTCGTAGTAGATGACTCGCTCGAGGTTCCGGGCGGTGACATCCATGACCAACCCAATACGAGAAGGCATGCACTTAAAAAACCAGATATGGG
>DASCOW010000095.1:0-4798 GCA_036012205.1 Verrucomicrobiota bacterium | reverse complement strand
TCGAATCCCTCCCTCTCCGCCATCCTGTTACGGTATCCCCAGTTCCCCAATCGGGATTTTTTCAAAAACCAAGTGTGATCCGCTTCCCTCGTAGACGATCCCGACGTGTTCGTTGTCGACGCGACTGAGACTCGGGTAGTCGGAGCCACGACCTTCGTCGAGCAATAGCCGATTCTTCCACGTCTTGCCCTCGTCGAGGCTCATTTGAATGCTGTGGTGAGTTCGGCTTTTTTGTGAATGCGGGTTGGCGAAGAGCAGCGCGGACTTCGCCTGATCACCCTCGCGGTAGTCGAAGCGGTAGGTGCTGCCGTTGCAGTTGGGCTCGATGAGAGCCATGCGGTTGGTGCTGTGGGGCTTCCACGTTAGACCGAGGTCGCGTGAAATGGCGATGGTACGGAATTTTGTCGGCTTTTCCGTGCGGCAATTGAGCATTAGCGAACCGTCGCCCAGTTGCACGGCTTGGCATTCGGTGTTGCCGTACGACGCCGGCGGGCTGACCTTCCACGTCTTCCCGTGGTCTCGACTGATGAGCAGATTAGAGAAATGCCGGTTCGCAGCGTCGCGACCCTGCGTCGGCATCACCAGCGTGCCGTCGCGCAATGCGATGCCCTGTTGCGGCGCGGGCGCGTAGAGAATCCATTTCGGATCCTTCCATTGGCGCGTCATGTTTTGTGGCTTGGTCCATGTGCCCCCGTCGTCGCGCGAGCGCACCATCATGAACTGCGCGCTCTTGCCAATTTCGTGGCCCGGCTCCGAGCCGCCCTTGTTCCACTGGTGCGTGCCCGGTTTCAGGTGCATCCACACCGCGAACACAAAAATCTCGCCCGTTTTCGGATCCACAATGATGCCTGGATCGCTCACGCCGTTCACCTCCTGCCCCTTGCCGCCGTAGGTGCCCATGTCCATGATGACTTGCTGCATGCCCCACGTCCGTCCGCTGTCAGTGCTGCGTAACAGCCCGATGTCGATGTCCTCCTGCAAATCCTTCCCGCGCCGCCGGCGCATGTCGTACACAGCCAGCAGCGTTCCTTTCGCCGACGTCGCCAGCGCCGGGATGCGGTATGTGTGCACCCCGTCATCCCAATGCCGCCGCAGTGCGATGCCGATACGCTTGGCCACCTTAGGCGTTTCGTCCTTGGGCACAATTCGGCCTGCCGACGTTTCAATCGTCGTTATCAGCGCATCCACCTTGCCCGACAAATCTGCCTTCGGCCGCACGCGGCACGACAGCCAAAAATGATTCGCCCCCGCCACCAACCGCGCGTGCCCGGTAAACACAATTTCCTTTCGTGCACGCAGCCGTTCGCCTAGCGGCATTTCGCTGGAGAGGGCGTTCGTGCCGCCAGTGATGTAAAACTGCAGTGACTCCAAATTGCGTGCTCCCTCCAGCGTCACCCCGATGGATCGCACCTGCACGAAAGGCTGCTTCGAGTGAATCGTCAATTGCAGCAGCGAGTTGTGTTCGTTGCGAATCAGCACCGGTCGCGTCATCTGCCGCACCGTCGCTGTCAGTTCCGTCCCGCGCACCAGCCAGGGTGAGAGGGCTAAAACGAAAAGCAGGAATTGTCTCATTGATTTCAGTGTTCGTTTTTCTCCAAAGTTTTTGGTCTTTGTTGCCAAAAAAACAATGCGGCTTGTCCTCATGAAAGCAGGGGAGGGTGGCTTGTACCCACGCCGGAGGCAAGTAATTGACAAATTGCGAAAAACGAAACATAGGGTTCAGCCTGATTCTGGCGCGCTTCCCGCAATTACCTGTGAGTTTATTTAGATTTAGGCCAAAAACAGCACAAGTCCCCTTCGTTTTCATGTGAGCCGGAATTTGGGGGTTGACAGAACCGGGCCGGTTGCAAAGTATCGCCATCCGATTCGGGCAGCGGCACGTTTCTTCTGCGGTGTTCCCCACACCCACCTCCTTGGCGTCTGTTGCCCGGATCATTTTTTTATCGTAACGACTTGACCGTCAATGAGCTTCTGGTACGTTCTGCGGCCCCTTGTCGGGGGTGTAGCTCAATTGGTTAGAGCGCCTGCCTGTCACGCAGGAGGTCGCGGGTTCAAGTCCCGTCACTCCCGCCATTTTCTTTCTCTCCTCCAACAGAAAAAGAGCGCTTGGCTGGGTGCTTCGCCAGCTTGTCAATTGATTTGCCTCAGCCTCTTGGATGGAATTGCTGGTGAATCGCCTTGAGACGTTTGCCAGCAACGTGAGTGTACACCTCGGTTGTGGAGATACTTGAGTGGCCGAGCAGTTCTTGAATCACCCGCAGGTCGGCGCCGTGTTCGAGCAGGTGCGTGGCGAAGCTATGCCGGAGCATGTGTGGGGTGATATTTCGGTCGATACCGGCCAAGGTGCATCGTTTCTTGATTCGCGACCATAGAGTTACCGCTGCGAACGCCGTGCCGCGGCTCGTGATAAACACGTTGCTCGGGCTTTTGCCGGGCTTGGCCAATTTGCTGCGTCCGTGTTCCACGTAACGCTCGATCGCCTCGACGGCTCGACGGCCCACCGGCACGATACGCTCCTTGTTGCCTTTGCCGATGACTTGGATAAACCCGGCGTCGAGCCGCAGTTGCTCGAGCCGCAGTCCGCGCAACTCGGCCAAGCGCAGGCCGGAGGCGTAGCACAACTCCAGCATCGCGTGATCGCACAGGGCCGACGGCGTCACCGGCTCGATCGGTCGCAGCAGTTTGTCGATCTCCGAGTCGGTCAACGCCTTGGGCAGGCGTTTCCAGCGACGGGGCAGGGTGAGGTTCTCAGCGATGTTGGCGGGGAGGAATTGTTCCTGCACACAGAAACGGTAGAACGCCTTGAGCGCGGCGATCTCGAGGTAGAGGCTCTCGGTGCTGAGTTTGGCCGGTTCGCTGCGGGGTCGGCCTGGTTTTTTTGGCGCGTCATCCCCGGCCGGCTCCATACTGTCGCGTCGGTGGCTGAGGTAGCCGAGGAGATGGTGCAGTTCGACGGCGTTCCAGTGGGCGAGTTGCTGCTTACCTCCCCAGTCGGCGAACCGGTTCAGGATATTGCCGTACGCCTTTTGGGTATGCTCGGACTGGCCCCGCTCGTGGCGGAGGTACTGCCCGAACTCTTCGATCAATGCCTGCATTTCCTCGGCGGCGGATGCTACGGGCTGTTTGGCCTTGCGGTCAACGGGGATGGCCGTATCGTTCCGCGCACGTTGAATCCGCGTTTGTCGATTTTGTTTGCAGGGACGCTGGCGGCAGCCGTGGCCGGCCAAGCCTGCCGCTACACGGTGCGCGACGTTGGCTTTGTGGACTTGGGCAACGAGCGTTACACGTTTTTCTGTTTCATTGACGATCAAGTGCCGGGCGAGCGGGTGGATCAGCTTGGCCAAGCGGCGTCGGTGCTGTTCGGCGATGCCAACGTCCGGTTCCAGTTGGTGGACTTGGCCAAGGGCGGGCACCCGCAGGCCAAGCGCCTAGCCAAGCGCAAGCCGGGCGTGCCCGCTGGGCTGCTGCTCTCGCCGAACGGCGAGCTGGCCCGGACAGTCAACTTTCCCAGCGCCGCGCCGGATAATCCCGAGTGGGCGTTCCTGTCGGCTGTCGTCTCGTCGCCGGTTCGGGATGAACTCATCAAAAAAATGATTCCCGCTTACGCCGTGATTTTGTTCGTCGAGGGCACCGACGCAACACAAACAAAGCGCGCCCGCGTTGCTGTGGACGGTGCGGTCAAGGCGATCACGCCGTTGCTGCCGGAGATGCCAAAGCCGGTCGATCATCCGCCGGAGGTTGTCGTCGTGTCGGCAGAGCAGGTTGCCGACGAGTCGGTGTTGCTGTGGAGCCTTGGCCTTGATGCCGGGCCGGTGTCGGAGCCGCAGGCCGTGGTGCTTATGGGGCGCGGCCGCCGTGTGGGCCAACCGTTGCGCGGTGGACTGGTTAGCCGTTCAGAACTGCAGGAGGCGTTGGCTGTGGTGGGACAGGATTGCGAGTGCGGTCTTGACCGTGTGTGGATGCAGGGCGAGCGCTTCCCGCTTGCGTGGGGGCGGGCCGAGCGTACGGCCGCCTACGCGGCGCTTGGCTTTGATCCAGACAACCCGCAGGTTAAGGGAGAGATCAGCCGCATTATCTCGCGCGGCCCGAATTCGCAACCGAGCGGGACCGCGTCATCGAATCACTTCGAGCAACTCTCGCTTGGTTACAGTGAGGAGGTGATCGAGTTCAACATTGAGCCGGAGGAACTGCGCGAACCAGAACCGGAACCGATCGTATTGGCCAAGCAGGTTGAGCAGGTTGAGCAGGTTGAGCAGGTTGAGCAGGTTGAGCAGGTTGAGCAGGTTGAGCAGGTTGAGCAGGTTGAGCAGGAGCCGACTTCGCTTGGCCAGACGCACACGATGACGTGGACGCTGGGCATTCTCGCCGTCGTTGCGCTGGTTGGCGGTGGTTTTCTTTTCCTACGGAGGTCGGGCAACTGATGTCAGTCTGGTCACACATCCTCCGCGAGATGATGTCAGTCTGGTCACACATCCTCCGCGAGATCGGTTTGCGGAAACTTAACGCACTTTTCTCGCTGCTCGGGTTGGGGTTGGCGGTGACGGTGGTCATGGCATCGCAGTTGTTGGCCGAGGCAGACGAGCGCGAAACACGCCGGGTAACACGCGACATGGGTTTTAACCTGCGGCTGATTCCGTCTGAGACCGACTTGGGGCAGTTTTATCGGGATGGCTTTTCCCGGCATGCGATGGATGTCGTGACGCTCGACCGCCTGGCGACTCAATTGACCAACAATGTTTCGTTCAACCACCTCGTCGGCTCATTACGACGCGAATATACCATCAACGGTCAGGACATC
>DASCOW010000094.1:0-7461 GCA_036012205.1 Verrucomicrobiota bacterium | reverse complement strand
CTACAACGAGACGGTCACCCTTGCTCTCAATAATCCCGAGGGAGCCAAGTCCGCGGTGGTCACGTGGGATCATCAGGGCCACAACAACTGGTGGTGGGCCATCGACAACGTCCGCATCTACTCCAAGAAAGTGCCGCCCGGGGGTGCCCTCTGGCGTGATCTGCCCACTGCTGTCGGGCAGGATTACAGGCTGAGTTTTAGCACCCGCGCCACCGGCGATGATGCCGAGTACATACTCGGCGGCGTGGTCACTAATCGAGCTGATGGCACCATCACCCTGACCAATGCCATCCCGGAGAGTTCCGACTGGGTCACCAACAAAATCCTTTTTACCGCCGCGCGGTCGTCCACGCCGCTGACGATTCGTACCGAGAGCTCCGCCGTGAGGCTCGACACGATCGAGTTGATCGGGCCGGGTCCGCACAATCTCGCCGAGGAGCCGCTCGACGTCCTGAGCGGCGAACGCGCTATGGGCGAGTGGACGCTCGAGGTGCGCGACCACCGCGTCGGGGTGGACAGCGACGACACGGATATTGAGTCGGTGCTCGTCAGTTGGTACATAAAAATCATGGGCGGCGATGCGGAGGACACAGTAGTCGAAGTCGAAGGCAGCAAGCCGTACACCCGCGACGACACCGCTGAGGCGCTCGAGGACGGCAAAAAAGTTCGCGGCAGGATTTATGACAACGAGACACACTACTGGACCGTCGAGACGTGCAGCGACTCCAGCAAGCTGGCCATCGAGTTGTCATCGGTGAAAAAGCGTAACAACGCCAAGGTCTCCCTGCTGGCCAGTTATGGAGGCTTTCCATCCGGCGACACCGCTACCGACGACTACGTGCAGGTGGACATGAACGACTCCTATTACGCTGAGTTGGTCCTTGATGACAGTGGGCATTTTCCATTGCAGCCGGGAGAATTACTTTATTTGACGGTTCAAAAGACTGACACCAACGTTACCCAGCGTGCTCTTTACGACATTGTGGCCAAGTGGGACGGTGACTGCGGTGGCGCCTCACCGCCGGAATCGTCCAGCGGTGACATCATCCGCTTGGCCAACGCTATCGGCAGTGAGTCCGGCTTGGCCAAGCCGGACACTGGCGCGCGCTTTTTGTGGAGCATTCCGGCAGGCACCACGGCGGCGTTGCTCGAGGCCACCAGCCTCACCGCCGATGCTGACATTGAGATAATCAGTGCGGACGGCCGGCACTACCGCAACAGCATCAACCTTGGCCAAGCTTCGGAGCAGATTGTCCTGCGCGAGGGTGAGATGATCGAAAACCTTGCGGGTGACTGGGTGGTGCAAGTTAACGCTGTCGGTGATGTGCCAAGCGAGTTCACCCTGCACACGACATTGGTTGACGAGCAGGATCACTTGATTTCCTCGCAGCCGATCGAGTTGGAGATTGGGAGCCAGTACTGGCCGCCGACCGTGCGGCTGGGGTGGCCAAGTGTGCCGGGTGAGCATTATGTGCCCGAGTCGTCCGAAAACCTTATCGACTGGGTACCGGTGCACGAGCAGAGCGCCGGTTCGTCCGGGGTGGTATTCCACGCCGAGCGGTCGTGGTTCGGCGAGCGTTACTACCGCGTGAAGCAACTCACAGTCGACCTCTGAGGCGCCGGTGAGTGGTAAGGATCAACAAAGTCGCGGCACTGCTGGAGGGCGTGGAGGCTGGCCTGCACGATCCCCGTTTTGCCGGAATTCGCTGCTTCAACGAGCGAAAATTCCACGAGGCGTACGACGTCGCCAATTTGCTGCGCTTGGCCAAGCGCTGGGGCAAGCTGCACAGACCTTCGGCCCCGAGTGTGATCTTTTGGCCAAGGGGGAACCGCCCAAGTTGGATTTCCCCGGCTTGTGAATTGAACCCTTTCCGCCTTGCGCCAAGGTGGTGCCGCGGCCCAAGCTGTCCGGCCATCGCGTGGTTGCCCGTGTGACATTGGACGTTGCTGTCCGCCGGGAGTTTGATTACCTCGTGCCGCCGGAGCTGGAGTCCAGCGTCCACGAAGGCACGCGGGTCAAGGTACCGTTCGGTCAGCGCGAAGTGATGGGTGTGGTGACGAAGGTGCTCGATGAGTCGCCGCACGGTGACCTCCGCGAAATAATCAAAACTGTCGGAAGTCAGGCGCTCGTCACGCCGCCGATTCTCCGGCTTGTCCGATGGATCGCCGACTACTATTGCTGCGCTCCCGAGGTAGCGATGAAGGCGGTGTTGCCCGATGCTGTTCGCAAGGAGGCGGAGGGCTGGCGCGAGCGGTTGTTCGTGCGGGCGCTGCCGGTGCATGGCGAGTTGACCAAGTTGACCAAGCGGCAGACCGACCTCTGGAACATTGTCGAGGAATGGCGCGAGTTGCCGCTGCAGGAACTGGTTCGTCTTGCCGGGACGACTTCATCGACTATTCGCAAACTTGAGGACAAAGGGCTCGTCAGCATCGCGCCGCAGATCTCCGAGCGCGATCCGTACGGCAAGGAGCATATCCTCCCGTCACAGCCGCTTAAGTTGAACGCCGAGCAGGTCACCGCGCTGAAGGCGGTTGTCGGCGCGATGGATTGCTTGGCCAAGCCGGCCGGCGACGAGGTCAGGCCTGGGGGCGATAGTGTATTCCTGCTGCACGGCGTAACCGGCAGCGGCAAGACGGAGGTGTATTTGCAGGCGATCGCGTACGCGCTTGGCCAAGGGCAGGGCGCCATCGTGCTCGTGCCGGAGATTTCGCTAACGCCGCAGACGGTCGAGCGGTTCAAGGCGCGGTTTAGCCATGGGCCGCAGCAGACGCTGGTCGCCGTGCTGCACAGCCACCTCTCCGCCGGGGAGCGGCACGACGAATGGCACAAGATTCGGCAGGGCAGGGCGCGCATCGTCATCGGCGCGCGCTCGGCGGTGTTCGCGCCGGTGGAACCGCTTGGCCTTGTGATCGTGGACGAGGAGCACGAGCACTCGTACAAGCAGGAGGAGGCGCCGCGCTACAACGCCCGCGACCTCGCGGTGGTGCGTGGACAGCAGGAGGGGGCGGCGGTGGTGCTCGGCTCGGCGACACCGTCGATGGAGAGTTACCATAACGTGCAGCGAAAAAAGTACGGCCTGCTGTCGCTTCCTGAGCGGGTGGATAATATCAGGATGCCACTCGTGCGCGTGATCGATATGCGCAGTGAAGCCCGCCGGGAAAAGGGCATCAGTATTTTTTCACCGCAACTGCGTGAGGCGATCCTGCAACGACTCGAAAAAAACGAGCAGGTGATGCTTTTCCTCAACCGGCGCGGCTGGTCGTCGTCGTTGCAGTGCCCCGACTGCGGCTACGTCGCCGAGTGCCCGAACTGCAGCGTGTCGCTGACGTACCACCGCGCCGCGCAACAACTGCTGTGCCACATCTGCGGTCACGTCGAGGCGGCGCCGAAGAAGTGCCCTGAGCAGGGATGTGGCAACGCGGCGATCCGTTTTGCCGGTCTGGGCACGGAGAAGGTCGAGGCTGCGCTGGCCAAGGGCTTTCCGACGGCCAGGGTCAAGCGGATGGACTCCGACACGCTCAAGCGTAAGGAGGATTACCGGCGCATTCTCGGCGACTTTCGCACCGGCAAAATCGACATCCTCGTCGGCACGCAGATGATCGCCAAGGGATTGCATTTTCCAAATGTGACGCTGGTAGGGATCATCCACGCCGACTTGAGCCTGCACATTCCGGACTTTCGCGCCGGCGAGCGGACGTTTCAACTGCTCACGCAGGTGGCGGGCCGTGCCGGGCGTGGCGACGTCGAGGGCGAGGTGTACGTACAGTCGTTCACGCCGTTTCATCCGTCGATTCAATACGCGCGCCGGCACGACTACGCTGGTTTTTACGAGCAGGAGATTGAGTTTCGCCGCGAGTTGCGCTATCCGCCGATCAGCCGCGTGGCGTTGCTGACGCTGCGCGGCCGGAGCGAGGATCGCGTCAAGTTTTTTGCCGACCACCTGCGCAAGGAGATGGACGAGTTGGCCGGAGAGTTGGGAGATACCGTCGTAGCCGGCCCGGCACCCGCGCCGCTGCTGCGCGCCGAGACGTTCTACCGCTACCAAGTCATGATGCGCACCCCGAACATGGCCGCCCTCAGTCGCAAGCTCGCGGCCAAGCGGGAGGCATTGCAAACCCCCGACGACATTCGCCTCGTCATCGACATCGACCCAATGACAATGAGCTAACTTGCCGGAAGGCATTCGGGGCAATAGGATGCCGTCCCAAGGTCGGGCTTGCGCTGGGCCGAATGCAAAAAAGGTGGGAGCACAAAATCAAATTGAAGAGACGGTGGTTGGCCTGAACCGGCTGGCGCGCAACCTGTGGTGGACGTGGAATCAGGATGCACAGGATGTGTTCGAGGAACTGTCGCCTCGCGCGTGGAGCAATCTTTATCACAACGCCGTGGCGGTGCTGAGGGAACTCTCGGAGGAGGAACTGCGGGTGCGATTGCTCGACGAGGATTTCAACGCCCGCGTGCAGGCGGTTCTTCGGCAGTTTGACGCCTATCTAGGTGCGACCGATACGTGGGCGGCAGCAAATGCGTCCGATTTGGAGAAGCGCCCGGTGGCTTACTTCAGCGCGGAGTTCGGCTTTCACGAAACCCTGCCGATCGCAGCCGGTGGCCTGGGCATGTTGGCCGGCGATCACGCCAAGTCAGCCAGCGACCTTGGCCTTGGCTTTGTCGGCATCAGCCTGTTTTACCGCGAGGGCTATTTTCAACAGGCGATCAACGCCGAGAACTGGCAGACGGAGTATTACAGCCAGCTCGATCCGCAGAACCTCCCGTTGGAGCCGGTGCTGGGCGACGACGGACAGCCGCTGGTTTGCACGGTAGAGATTGCTGCAGAGCCGGTTTCGTTCCGCGCTTGGGTGGCAAATGTTGGGCGATGTCCGGTCTATCTGCTCGATGCCAACCTACCGACGAATCAGCCGCACTTCCGCGACCTGACGCAGCGCGTATATGGTGGGGATGATTCGACGCGCATCATGCAGGAATTACTGCTCGGCGCGGGAGGTGTGCGGTTGTTGCGGCAGCTCGGTGTGGAGCCTTCCGTGTACCATATGAACGAGGGTCACGCGGCGTTCTTGGCACTGGAACTGATGCGCGAACGGATCGCTGACGGGGCCGGTTTTGATGCTGCGTTGGCTGAGGTGAAGCAGCAGTGTCTGTTTACGACACACACGCCGGTGCCGGCCGGTCACGACCGGTTCAGCCGCGAGTTAATGGACTATGCAGCGCGGCATTTCTACGGGCAGCTTGGCGTCAGTGCCGACGAGTTGCTGGCACTTGGTCGTGTGAACCCGGACGATGCTGGCGAGTTATTTTGCATGACGGTACTCGCGCTCAATGCGTCGCGCGCGGCCAACGGCGTGAGCGAGTTGCACGGGCAGGTTAGCCGCGAGATGTGGCATCGCCTTTATCCGGATGGAGAGGTGAGTGATGTGCCGATCGGCCACGTGACCAATGGCATTCACTTGGCCGGCTGGATGAAGGGCACGGTGCGCAGATTCTGGCGGCGCAAGCATGGCCAAAAGGAAATGGAGGCAGACTGGACGGAGGCATTGGCCAAGCCGGAGTTTTGGATGCAGCTGGAGGATGCATCGTTCGTGAGCGACGAGGAACTTTGGGCGTTGCGTTACAAACTACGGCGAGAGCTGATTGAGTTTGCACGGCGGCAGTTGCAGGTGCAGGAACACCGCGCAGAGCCGAGTGACTTCATCGCGTTCGATCATCTGCTCAACCCGGATGCGTTGACGATTGGCTTTGCCCGGCGCTTTGCCACTTACAAACGTGCGCCGCTGGTTTTTGACCATCTCGACAAACTTGTTGAGCTGGCTCGTGACCTACGGCGGCCGGTGCAGTTCGTCTTCGCTGGCAAGGCGCATCCCCGCGACGACGAAGGCAAGCGGTTGATTCAGAAAATCATCCACATGAGCCACCACTCTCAACTCAGTGGGCATCTGGTTTTTCTCGAAAATTACGATGTGCACATTGCGCGGAAAATGGTCTCCGGCTGTGATATTTGGCTGAACAACCCGCGTCGGCCGCTTGAGGCCTCTGGCACCAGCGGGATGAAGGCCACTTGCCACGGTTGTCTCAATCTTAGCATTCTAGACGGCTGGTGGCGTGAGGGTTACGATGGCACGAACGGCTTTGCCATCGGCGGCGACGAGCACTCCGACGACGTCGAGAAGCAGGATCGACTCGACAGCGAAAACCTGTACAAGGCCCTCTCCGGCGAGGTTGTTCCCTGTTTTTACGACCGCGACAAGAGTGGCATACCGAGGGCTTGGATTGGGAAAATTCGCCGGGCCATGATTACACTGGCGGCCCAGTACGGCACCTCCCGCATGGTTCGCGAATACGCGCAAAAATACTACCTGCCTAAATGAGCGACAGCACAGAGGCATTGCATGAACTGCGATCGCTCAACGCCGACGAGGCGGAGCGCCTTCTCATCGGGTGGGGTCACAAGAGCTATCGCACAATGCAGCTCCTCGGCTGGCTCTACAAAAAGCGTGCCGTCTCGGTCGATGAGATGAGCGATCTGCCAATGGAGTTGCGCGATCAGTTGTCCGGATCGTTTTCAATCAAGCCACTTGAGTTGACCCAGGAACAGCGATCGCGAGATGGCACAGTCAAATTTCTCTGGCGCTTGGCTGATGGGGAGTTGATCGAGAGCGTGCTGATTCCAGCGTCCATCGGCCGGGACGGCAGCCAGAGCGATCGGCACACGCTCTGTGTCTCGTCGCAGGTCGGCTGCGCTTACGGCTGCAAGTTTTGCGCGAGCGGCCTGATGGGCTACAAGCGCAACCTCGATGCATCCGAGATCGTGGACCAGGTGCTGGCGGTCGAGCGGTGGCACTTGGCCAGGGACGTCGAATCGACCAAGCCGGAATCACTGGTGAACAATATCGTCATGATGGGCATGGGCGAGCCGCTCGCCAACTACGACAATCTCATCCGTGCTCTCGAGATTTTCAATTCGCCTTGGGGGCTGAACATTGGCGCTCGCAAAATCACAGTGTCTACCAGTGGCCTCGCACCGCAGATCCGCCGTCTGGCCGACACGCCGCAGCAGTATCACCTCGCGATCTCGCTGCACGGCGCGACCGATGAGGTGCGCGACAAAATCATGCCGATTAACGGCAAGTATCCGCTTGAGGAACTGATCAGTGCCTGCGAGGCGTATCAGCAGGCCAAGGGCCGGATGATCTGGGTCGAGTTCATTTTGATCGATGGCATCAACACCGGGCTGGAGCAGGTTGAGGCGTTGAGCGGCTTGGCCAAGCGGCTACAGTGCAAGGTCAACCTCATCCCTTACAATCCCGTGGACGGTATCGAGTTGCAGCGACCAAGTGACGATATGGTGCGGCGATTCTGCGACGCGCTGCATCGCAAGGGCGTTCGTGTGACCATGCGCACCGAGAAAGGTACCGACATTGATGCTGCCTGTGGCCAACTCCGTCTCAAGT
>DASCOW010000093.1:0-3310 GCA_036012205.1 Verrucomicrobiota bacterium | reverse complement strand
CTCCGGCATACGATCCGGCCAACCCGCGCCTGTATGAGATCAACGCCGTCTGGGAGTCGGACGTGCTGAGCGAGTTCACCGAAGAGATCGCCCTGCCCACCGGATTGGCCAAGGTCGGTCACTGGTATCGTGCACGGGTCCGGATGCTCGATGACACCAACCGCTGGAGCCACTGGTCCGACTCGGTTGAATTCCGAGCCGGCGAGCCGGACACGCTCGAGAGCCTAAAGGCCCACCTCGTGTTGACCGAGTTGATGTACAACGCCCCTGCCGGGCCGGAATTTGACTATCTTGAGTTGCACAACAACAGCACCGGAACAACACTCGATCTCGGCGGCTTGATGCTCTCCGGTGGTGTCAGGTTCACCGCACCGGCCGGCCTCACCCTGGCACCGGGACAACACGCGCTCCTCATCGGCCACGATGACGAGATGGCATTCCGAAAACATTACAACCTGGCGAATAAAGCGAAGATCCTGGGCGCGTACGGGGGCAAACTGGCCAACAACGGCGAAACGGTTTGGGTGAGGAGCGCAGACGGCGGCGACATTCTCGTCACCTTCAACTACAGTGACGACGACAACTGGCCGCAGGCGGCCGATGGCGATGGTCACTCACTGATCCCCACTGAACTTGATCCGGCGAAGCAGGCGCTCGGTGCCTTGGACAATCCGAGCAGTTGGCAACCCAGCACCACCAAGGGCGGCTCGCCTGGCGCTGACGAAACCAAGCCGCTCAAGGACACCGACCGGGATGGGCTGCCGGACGAGTGGGAACTGGCCAACGGCCTGAATCCCATCATCGACGATTCATCGGCCGACCTCGACAACGACGGTGCCGACAACATCAACGAATATTTCGCCAACACCGACCCGGCAAATCCGGCCAGCCGGCTGGAACTGGCGCTTGTGCTTGGCCAAGCGGATCAAATCGAGGCCGTGTTCACCCTTCGGGCCGGATGCTACTACTTACTGGAATCGGCCGAGACCATCACCGGCCCGTGGAGTGCTATGCCAGGCGACGTGTTTTTCTCCGTGAAAGGGATTGAGACAGAAACCAGGCGAGTGCCTCTCGGCAACGCGGGCGTCGGGGGAAAACGGTTCTACCGGATCCAAGTTAAGCGTTTGGCGGAATGAGGTTTTGTCGTTATGTTCCCCAGCCGTTCGCAGCGGAAAATGTAACAAAACGGGCGATTTTGACGTCAAAGGGCGTACTATTTTATGGACATTCAAGTAGCAGTACTGTGCGATGCAGCCACGGATCAGAAGGGCAAACTGAACCTGCTGGGCACGTTTAATTCGGTGTACACCCGGGAACTGCCGGCCGACTACCCGCAATGCTCGATCGTGCTGCGCGTGGTGTTCAACCGCGTGGAGGAGGGCTCGCACAAACTGCGGATCAACTTTGTCGATGAGGACGGCAAGTTTGTGATGCCGAGCATCGAACTGCCGTTCAAGGTTAGTGTGCCGAAGGATGACAGTTTTGCGTTTCGGAATTTTATTCTCAACATCCAGCGACTGAAATTTGAAAAACTCGGCCAGCACGCCGTCGACATCGCGATCGACGGGCGGCAGGAGGCCAGCATCCCGCTGGAGGTCAAACAAGCCCCCTCCCAGGACGAAAAGGATGACACCGCTTGAGCTGCAGTTGCACACCACGCTTGACCAAGCAGTGACTAACATAAACTCAGTTACCAGATGAACAAACGACTACTCAACTTGGCATTGGCATTGGCAGCGTTGACTGCTCCTCGCTTGGCCAACGGCATCGACCTCATCAAGGAAGGCGCCATCTTTCAATACCACAAGGGCACCGGTGAAGCCTCCTCCCCGCGCACAGCATGGACGGAGACTGATTTTGACACCTCCTCCTGGTTGCGCGGGAAGATTCCGTTCTTCATCAACGAGAAAGTCACCGGTGGCACCGAGTTGAGTGACATGAAAAACAATTACTCGACCGTATATCTGCGGCGCAAATTCCGAGTGGCCGATCCTGTCGGACTTGGAATCGGCACGCTCCAAGTCAAGGCGGATGACGGCTATGTGGCGTGGATCAACGGGGTGGAGATCGCCAGCCTTCACAAACCAAGTTCGACTCTCCGATACAGTTCCAATGCAGCCAAGTCCAACCGCGAGCCCATCAAGTGGCACACGACCGCGCTGTATAATATGGGCGGCACGGTGGAGAAAGGATGGAACGTGCTGTCAGTCATGCTCCTCAATTTTCGCAAATCCAACAGCGACGCATATCTCGATGTACGATTGACGGCCACAGAAAGGGAGTTTGTGCCGCCTGAGGTAATTTCGATCAGCCCTGAACCGGGTGAAGTAACTGAGTTGAACACTATCACTGTCAACTTCAGCGAGCCAATGTCCGGCATGGATGTGGACGACTTGATGATTAACGACTACCCCGCAACGGAACTGACCGAAAAAGGCAACGCTTTCACCTTTAAATTCGCTCAACCTGCCAACGGGATGGTGAACGTCTGGTGGGCACCGAGGCACGGCATCGGCGACCAGGCCTCCCCCCCCAACGCGTTTGCACCGGAAGAAAATACCGGCACTCAAAAAGCCGCTTGGAGCTACGAACTGCTCGACCTCGTGCCACCGCACCTCGCCAGTCGACTGCCTCTCGCTGGAACAGTGCAGCAATTCAGCCAAGTGGAAGTCTGGTTCGACGAACCGGTGCAGGGCATCGACTCGACCGATCTCATGGCTAACGGCCTGACGGCCAAGGCGGTGAGTGGCATTGGCGCCGGGCCATATTTGTTTGAGTTCGACGGCACGGCGCTTGGCCAAGTGGAACTCACTTGGCCCAACAACCACGGCATCTCCGACTTTAACAAGACACCTAACCCGTTCCTTGGCCAAGCCTGGTCAGTCGAGGTTGATCCGGCACACACGCCCGGTGACGTGGTTATCAGTGAGTTCAGTGCCGCATCCACCCGGACATACAATCGAGTGGATGGCGACTGGATCGAGTTGCACAACCGCAGCAACAGTTCGGTGAATCTCGCAGGCTGGTCGTTGACGGATGACCGAGAGAACCTGGGCAAGTGGCTCCTTCCCAACCTCTCCATCGGTGCCGGTAGGCGGTTTGTCGTTTTTGCCACCGGCGAGGACCTCCGCAACAATAGCGCATCCAAGCCGTCGCACACTAACTTCAAGCTCAATCCCAACGGCGAATATCTGGCGTTAAGCAGTCCGGAAACTCCACGCCGTGCCGTGTCGGCAGTCGAGTTCCCCGAGCAGGCCGCGACGGTCAGCTACGGCCTCGACAAAAATGAAAATTGGGTTTACTTCGCCAA
>DASCOW010000092.1:0-5803 GCA_036012205.1 Verrucomicrobiota bacterium | reverse complement strand
CAATCGGACGGCCCTCGACCAGCGGCGCGGCATTGGCGGCCTGAAAGCCGAACATCCTCGGCAGCGCCTTGGCCAAGCCGGCATCGTGGTACTCGTTGTAGCCTCTCCAGTAGGCGGTGATGTTGCCGGCGTTGCCGACTGGCAGACAATGAAAGTCCGGTGCTTGGCCAAGCTGATCCACCACCTCGAACGCTGCTGTTTTTTGGCCCTCGATCCGCACCGGGTTGATGCTGTTCACGACCTCCGCCTGGCCTGTCTCGCCCAGATCGCGGACGATTCGCAGCGCGTCGTCAAAGTTGCCTTCAATCGCAATCGTCGTCGCGCCGTGCATCAGCGCCTGTGCCAGTTTGCCCAGTGCGATTTTTCCCTTTGGCAGCACCACGGCGCACTTGAGTCCGGCCCGGGACGCGTAGGCTGCCGCCGAGGCGGAGGTGTTGCCGGTGCTCGCGCAAATGACCACCTCTGTACCGCGTTCCTTGGCCTTGGTCACCGCCATGGTCATGCCGCGATCCTTGAATGAGGCGGTCGGGTTCAAGCCTTCATATTTCAAGTGCAGCTCGATGTCGCCGCCGATCTTGCGGGCCAGACGGTCGGCACGGATCAGTGGCGTGTTGCCCTCAAGCAGCGACACGACTGGCGTCGAGTCGTCCACCGGCAGATGCTTTGCGTATTGGTGGATCACTCCCTGCCAGGCGTTGGTTGAGTTGGCTTCGTTCTCGCTCGAGGTCATTCAAATGTCTCCACGCGAATCATTGTCGGCTTGGCCTTTACGGCGGCAAGTCGGGCGATTTTTTTGAGTGCCTGCCGCATGGCCGCATCCGGCGCGTCGTGCAGCATGAGGATCAGCGGCACGCTTTCGCCGACGTGCCCCTCCGGCTGGATCACCGAGCAGATGCCGATCTTCGCTTTGCCAAGGACGGCTGCGATTTTAGCCAGTGTCCCCGGCCGATCGATCACGCTCAATCTCAGATAAAACGGGCTGACTGCCTTGTCCATTGACTGCACCATGCCGTTTTGCTCGTGCGGCACGAATGGCGGCACACGGCCAATGCTGCCGTTTTTCAAATCCAGCGCCGCGTCAGCGAGATCGCTCAACACTGCGCTCGCGGTGGCGTCCGCTCCCGCGCCTTGTCCATAGTGCAGCGTGTCGCCGACGATGTCTCCGCGCACCAAGATCGCATTGTACACTCCGCTGACATTTGCCAGCACGTGCGTCTCTGGCACCAACGCCGGGTGAACGGCGATCTGCACCTTGCCGCCGAGCTTTTTTACAATACCGAGCAGCTTGATGCAGTAGCCCAGTCGCCGTGCAAACTGGATATCCAGCGGTGTGATGTGCCGTATGCCCTCGACAAAAATCTGCCCTGGCTTCACCCAGAACCCGTGCGCCAGCGAGGCGAGAATGCCGGTCTTGTGCTGTGCGTCGAAACCGTCCACGTCGAGCGACGGCTCGACCTCCGCATAGCCCATCTGCTGCGCGTCGGAAAGGACGTCGGCAAAATCGCTCCCCTCGGCTTCCATCTGCGTGAGGATGTAGTTGCAGGTGCCGTTGAGGATGCCGTAAAGCCGTTGGATACGGTTGCCGCTCAGGCCCTCGCGCAGCGACTTGATGATGGGGATGCCGCCCGCCACTGACGCTTCATAGTAAAGGTTGCCCCCGTTTTTCTCGACCAGCCGGAAGATCGACTCGCCGTGCGCGGAGATCAGAGCCTTGTTCGCGGTGATGACCGGCTTGCCGAGCTTGAGTGCCTCGGCCACCACCTTGTGCGCAGTGCTCGTGCCGCCCATCAACTCCACCACCACGTCGATCTTCGGATCGCGCACCAGCGACTCCCAGTCGGTCGTGACCAAGCCTTTGGCCAAGCGTGCCGGCCGGGCCTTGCGGGCGTTGCGCACTGCCACGCCGCCGAGCGACAGGCGTACGCCGAGGCGCGACCCCATCAGCGCGCCGTTGCGTGCCAGGCCCTGCACAACGCCGCTGCCAACCGTCCCGCACCCGACCAAACCTATGTTCACCTTCTGCATTTCAGGGCCGCAGAGTGTGACGGCAAACCCCAACCGGCTCAATTTAATTTTGTGCTCCACTCACCCGGAAACATATTGGCCAAGCGCCGCCACGGGAAAAATGCTTTCCCGCCGCCGAGGCTGACTTACGATGCGCCGCCGTAGAGAACGATGAAGATCCTAGTAATCGGAGGGGGCGGCCGCGAACACGCCCTGGTTTGGAAGCTGGCACAGTCTCAGCGTGCCACGCAGATGTGGTGTGCTCCCGGCAACGCCGGCATCGGCGGCGAGACGCTCGCAGTCAACGGCGCGCCTGTCGAGTGCGTCGGCATCGGCGCAGAGGATTTGCCTGCGCTACTCGCCTTCGCCCGCGACCAACAAGCTGACCTTACCGTCGTCGGCCCCGACAACCCTCTGGCCTTGGGCATCGTCGACCAGTTTCAGGCCGCCGGTCTCCGTGCCTGGGGGCCGACGCAGCAGGCGGCGCAGTTTGAGTCGTCAAAAATATTCTCGCAGGAATTCATGGATCGCAACAGCATCCCGACGATGCAGTCGGCGGCGTTCGCCGATGCGGCGGCAGCCAAGGCATTCGCCTTGTCGCTCTGCGGCAAGTGCGCGGTGAAGGCGGACGGGCTCGCGCTCGGCAAGGGCGTGCTCATCTGCAACAACACCGCCGAAGCCAACGGGGCGATCGACCAGATCATGACCGACCGCGCGTTCGGCGAGGCCGGCTCGAGCGTGTTGATTCAGGAATTGATCATCGGTATGGAGGTGTCGCTGCACGCGCTGTGCGACGGCAAAACGGCCAAGCTCTTTCCCAGTTCGCAGGATCACAAGCGCGCCCTCGATGGCGACGAGGGCCTGAACACCGGCGGCATGGGCACCTACTCGCCGGTGCCGTTTTTGAGTGACGAAAAACTCGCCGAGATTGCTGCTGCCGTGCTCGAGCCGTGGCTTGCCGGATGCGCCGCGGAGGACATCGATTTTCGCGGCATGCTCTATCCCGGTGTCATGCTCACGGACGACGGCCCGAAGGTTCTCGAGTTCAACGCCCGCTTCGGCGATCCCGAGACACAGGTGTACCTCACTCGCCTCGAGAACGACCTCGTTGACCTGCTCGAGGCGAGCATCGACGGCACGCTCGATGAACATGAACTGCGTTGGTCTGCACAGTCGTCTGTCTGTGTCGTGATCGCATCCGGCGGCTACCCCGGCAGCTACGAAAAAGGCAAGGTCATCACTGGCATAGCCGATGCCGACGCCTTGCCGGGAGTGAAAGTGTTCCACGCCGGAACCAAGCTCGACGGCGGAAACGTCGTCAACGCCGGCGGCCGTGTGCTGGGCGTCACCGCGCTTGGCGAAGGGCTGCAAGCGGCCCGCGACCTTGCCTACGAAGCCGCTGCGAGGATTCATTTCGATGGCGCCTTCACCCGCACCGACATTGCCGCCAAGGGGCTGTAGGCCGATCACTCGACTGACAACTTGATCACTCGGGTTGGGTCGGTGACTTTTTCACCCCGCTTCATTCCGTTTGGCCAGGTGACCTCGACACTGCGGATACGCCGAGCCGCCCCGAGGATTTGCGTGTCGCTGTTTCGCGAGTACCGGCCGGTACCACCGCTGACCAGCCGGGCCGGACCTTTGGTTCCGTCGTGGTAAACCGGCCGCAGCACCGCCCCCTGGTTGGCGCGCACGCGCAGGCCGGTCTGGCCAAGCGCGTTGAGGTACAGGCTCGGGCGGCCCTTGTTTTGCGCGATCAACAGGTCGGGCCGGCCGTCGGCGTTCAGGTCGCCCACCGCGCAACCGCGTTGCTCGCCAAAAACCTTGATGCCGCTGCGATGTCCGAACACGGTCGCAAACCCGCCACGCCCGTCGCCGAGCAATAGCAGGCCCTCGCCGGCGTCCATCCGGTAATCCTCCATCTGCACAGCGAAAAAATTCTGGCTGAGGAACGCGTCCTCGTTTCCGTCGCCGTCGAAGTCAGCCACGGTTGCGCCGTTGACCGGTGTGAGCTGCGCCTCAACCGGCAGTGGCTTGGTTTCAAATTTCCCGCCGCGATTGAGCAGCACCACCGAGGCGAGATGCGATGCCTTGAGCAGCTTGGCCCCGGCCAGTTGCCCGGCGAAAATCTGCTGAAGTGTCGCAGCGGCATACCGGCGGTGAGTCGGGAATTGCTCGCGCAAAAACGGGAACAGCAGTTCGAGCGTCCCGAGCTGGTGCCTCGGCAGCAGCCGCCGCGCCGCCACGTCGAACCGCGCCTCGAGTGCATCGTAAAAACCGTCGGCGCCGATGTCATCGTGGACGAGGTATGGCACCCGTTTTTCGCCGTGCTTGTATGGGCTGTTGAGTCCCCAGTTGCCGGCGAACAGGTCGAATCGGCCGTCGTTGTCGAAATCGCCGACGGCGAGCGTCTGCCAAATGCCCGGCTGTATGTCGAGCCCCCAAGCTTTCGTTGCGTCGGTGAATTTGCCGCCGATGTTTTTGAAAATTCGGATCGGTCCCCACTCGGTTGCCAGCGCCAGTTCCGGTAGCGGGTTGTCGTCCAAATTCACGAACACGGCGGCGGTCACCAAACCGATATTTGCGAAAGCGGGCAACTGCCCTGTATCGAGCATCAGCCCGCCTGGGTCGCCGCGCAGCAGCCACGACGAGGCGGGCTGCGGGAATTTTCCGGGGATGCCTCGGCCGGCGACGAACACGTCGAGATCGCCGTCACCATCCGCGTCTGCCACGGTGATCGAGCCGGCATCGGAGTGGTTGGTGGACGGCAACTCAATGACCTCCGGCTCGCCCACCCCGGGCCGGAAACGCAGCAGCGACGACGAAGTCGATCTGGGCGAATCGTGCGCGGACACCGCCACGAGTAGGCCGCGCCGGTCTGCGCCCAAGCCAAGCGCGTCGCCGGCAAGCGGCCGGTTGAACGCCGGTTCATCGAGCTTGGCCAAGCGCCCATCGGCGGCGACGCTGTAGCCGACCAGCTGTCCGCCAGCGCCGTTGCCGAAGAACAGCTCATCGTGGCCGTTGCGGTCCCAATCGGCAAAAGCCACCCCTGGGCCGGACTCGGTGAGTCGGCGGGGCAGCAGCGGTTGGCGCAGAAAATCGTCCGATGGCCGCTCAGTATGCAGATGGGCCAGTCGGTCGCTGGCGTCGGTGAACATCGGCTTCGGCTTGGCCAGGGGTTTCGGCTTCGGCTGCATATTTTTTTCGTGAATCTCGTAGGCATGGTTCGGCTTGGCATCGGTGATGACCGTCCGGCGTCCGCTTGGCCAGGCGACCTCAATTGAGAGGCTTCGCGCCTGGCCGGCTGCGAAACTGCGCAGCGGTTCGTCGCCGGCGAGGTAGCGGCCACCGGCGATCATCTCCTGCGACTGCGCGTGTGGCCCGCCGCGCACAGTGATGCGTGCGCCGATGCCGCGGGTGTTACCGTGCGCGCCGCGCAGCGCCACCGACACGCGAGGCGCAGTGGCGTTATTGCGATAGATCAGCGGCGCCGCGTTGAGGCAGTTGACCACCACGTCTTGGTCGCCGTCATTATCCAAGTCGCAGAGTGAAATGCCATGCGACACGTTTTTCGATTCAAAACCCCATCGGCTGCCGACTTCGGTAAAGCGCAGGCCGCCGTCGTTGCGGAAGACCATGTTAGGGACGGCGAGCGGCGGATAGAGGAATATTTTTTTACGATCCTGTGCCGCCGGCAGTTTGCCGAGCTTGGCGGTGCGCTCGATGGTGTCGAGATCCTGCGTGTCGAAGGCGTGGCCGTTGGCGATCAGCAAATCCTCGAGGCCGTCGAGATCCACGT
>DASCOW010000091.1:0-13047 GCA_036012205.1 Verrucomicrobiota bacterium | reverse complement strand
CGCCGGATGATCTTGTCCTCCACATCGGTGATGTTCATGACGTGGCGCACGTCGTAGCCGCGGAAGGTGAGATAACGGCGGACGATGTCAGCGAAGACGAAGGTGCGGAAATTTCCGATGTGCGCGAAGTCGTGCACGGTCGGGCCGCAGCAGTAGAGATCCACCTTCTTCCCGACGGGATCCAGTGGAACGAACGGCTCGACCGAGCGCGACAGGGTGTTGAAGACTCTCAAGCCCATAAAGCGGCGACAGGTTAATCGCTGCCCCGACAAAGTGAAGCTGGAACCGCGGTGGGGAGTCAAGTCCTTGGCCAAGCGCGGTTCAAATGCCCATGCTTTCGTAGCGTTTGGCGATGCTCTCAATGCCGCAGACGAAGGCGGCGGTGCGGAGGTCGACGACGTTTTCGCGAGCGTTGAAGATGTCGCGAATCTTGTTGTAGGCGTTGCGCATGGTGTCGTCGAGGCCGGAGCGGACGAGGGCGAGTTCGTCCGATCCGGTAACGAGTTGGTCGCGGATTTCCGGCGGGACGGGGGTATCGAGCATTTTCTCGAGGGCCTCGACAATCATCTGGCCACGGCGCTCCTCGTTGCGTCGCTCGAGATAGCCGAAGCGGATGCGCGCCAGGTTTTTCACCCACTCGAAGTAGGAGACCGTGACGCCGCCGGCGTTGAGGTAGGCGTCCGGGATGATGACGGTTCCCTTGTCGCGGAGAATCTCATCGGCGCTGTAGGTGACCGGGCCGTTTGCTGCTTCGGCGATGAGCGGGGCCTGGATGCGGGCGGCATTATTGCTGGTGATGACGCCCTCCATCGCGGCGGGGATGAGAATGTCGCACTCGGCCTCGAGCATCGCAGCGCCATCCCCGGTGTAGTCCGCACCGGGGTAACCCTTCACGCCCTGATTTTCGGTGATGTGGGCCTTGACCGCTTCGACGTCGAAGCCGTCGGCGGAGTGAATCGCGCCGTCGCGTTCGATGATGGTAGTGATTATTGTGCCGTCCTCTCCGCTGAGGAACTTGGCCGCGTGGTAGCCGACGTTGCCGAGGCCCTGTACGACGATGCGCTTGCCCTCGAGTGTACCGTCGAGTCCGGCGCGGGTGACATCTTCGGGGTGGCGAAAGAACTCGCGTAGGCCGAACTGCACGCCACGCCCGGTGGCTTCGACGCGGCCGTCGATGCCGCCAAGGTGCACCGGCTTGCCGGTCACACAGCCCATGCCGTTGGCCTGCTCGGGGAACAGGGACTGGTACGTGTCGGAGATCCAGCCCATCTCGCGTTCGCCGGTGCCCATGTCGGGGGCGGGGACGTTGAGGCTGGGGTGGATAAGGTCGCGCTTGGCCAATTCCTGCGCGAAGCGGCGAGTGATCTTCTCGAGATCCTTTTCGCTGTACTGCCTTGGGTCGATCTTGAGTGCGCCCTTGGAGCCGCCGAACGGGATCATCACGATGGCGCATTTGTAAGACATCAGTGCCGCGAGCGCTTCGACCTCGTCCTGGTTGGCGAAGTCGGCGTAGCGGATGCCGCCCTTGACTGGCAGAATGTGCTCGCTGTGGACGGCTCGCCAGCCGGTGAATACCTCGTACCGGTCGCCCAGTTTGACGCCGAACTGCACCTGGTAGACCGAGTTGCAACTGCGAATCTGCTCGGCGAGGCCTAGCGGCAGATCAAGCGTGGCGGTGGCGCGGTCGAACATCAGGTCGACGCTCTGGCGAAAGGTGAGTTCTTTGTTGTTGTTCATTGTTGGAGTGGGCTTCTACAAGATAACAGCGGTGGAATCCAAGTTGTTTGAGACTCATTTGTAAACATAATAATTTTTTTCGAGAGCCGTCGATCTGGAGTACGGGGTGGATGGGCTGGGTGCAGACGGCCGGAATATCGACTCTAGATCGAGCTTGTGAATCATTTCACAATGAAGTTGCCGTGCATTTTTTGTGGTGCTACTTTGCGCACACGGCCTGAGTCAAGGACAGGTTGAAGCACCTAGTTAGCTGATTCACTCCGTTATAGTTGATGTCTTCTGATACGCAGAACACCCCTTGGTTGCATCGGTTTTCTATTGCCAATGCATTAGCGACTTTTGTCCTTATCGGATTTGGCGGCTTGGTGACGTCCAAAGGGGTGGGGATGGCCGTGCCGGACTGGCCCAACACCTTCGGGTACAACATGTTCTTGGTGCCCTTTGACGAATGGCTGGGGAAATTTGGGGTTTTTGAGGAGCATTCGCACCGTTTGGTGGCGTCGTTTATTGGTTTGTTGACTACCATTTTGGCAGTTTGGCTTTGGTTGAAAGACGATCGCAAGTGGGTGCGACTGCTTGGGCTTGGGGCGTTCCTGTTGGTGGTCGCGCAGGGTGTGCTCGGCGGCCTGCGAGTGACAGAGATCAATCAAAATTTGGGACTGATTCACGGTGCGGTGGCGCAGCTTTTTTTGGTATTGGTCTGCGGAATCGCGCTAGTTACCAGCGGTTGGTGGCGGCGGGGCAGCGTGAGCCAAAGCAACGGCGCCGGATTTGCGGCGTTGCAGGGGACACTGGTGGTGGTGATTTGCCTGATGTTCGTGCAGTTGCTGCTCGGGGCGACCATGCGCCATCAGCACGCCGGTCTGGCGATTTGGGATTTTCCGCTGGCACACGGCCAAGTGTGGCCGGCGACGGATGAGATTTCGGTTGCCCAATACAACGTGAATCGGCTCGAGTTGCAAAAAAATCTTCATTCCGAGAACAGGCTTTACGATGCGGAGGGGAATCCGCAGTCGTTCCTTGCCAGCGGGCACGAAATATTGTCATGGCATGTTTGGCTGCAGATGCTGCATCGGCTGGGTGCGGTCGTGACGCTGGCCATGGCGGTAGTGCTGGTGATGAAGGTGCGTCGTCGGTTTGGCCAAGCGTGTGGCATTGCTAGGGCAGGTTGTTTGTTGCTGGCAATGGTTGTTGCCCAGGCCAGCATGGGGATTTGGACTATTTTGAGTAACAAGGCTGCTGACGTGGCCACAGGCCACGTGGTGCTCGGGGCGGTCTGTCTGGCGCTGGGCAGCCTGTTGTTGATGGTGACCAAGCGCTGCGAGTTTGTCGTCAAGTTGGCCGGAGCAGAAGAGAGCTTGGCCAAGCACGATGATATTGGCGTGCGGGTGGCAGCCGTGGCGGGTGCTGCAAGTGATATCAATGGGTAATACGGTTCAACGGGGCCGAAACGCTGGGGCGGCTTCGGCGAGTGCTTGGTCTGTGTTCTTGGAACTGGTGAAGTTGCGGCTGACGACGCTCGTGTTGATCACCACATTGGTTGGTTTTTATGCCGGACTCGGAGGCGGGAGCGGTGGATTGGCCCAAAATCTGGCCAAGTTGGGACTAACGCTGCTTGGCACCGGATTGTTGGCAGCCGGGGCAGCGATCCTGAACCAATACCTCGAGCGCGACCATGATGCGCGGATGGAGCGCACGGCCAAGCGGCCGTTGCCGAGCGGGGCAATCGGGGCGGAGGCGGTGCTGCTACTCGGAGGCGGCTGTTCGGTGGTCGGGCTGCTCGCGTTGGCTGCCTGGGTGAATTTGCTGGTGGCGGTGCTCGGCGCGGTGGCATTGGTCACGTATCTGTTCCTCTACACGCCACTCAAGCGCAAGTCTGAGTGGAACACTGTGATCGGGGCGATTCCCGGCGCGTTGCCGCCCTTGATGGGCTGGGCTGCGGCCCGGGGCGAGGTGGATCCGCTGGGTTGGACGCTGTTTGGGATTCTGTTTTTCTGGCAAGTGCCTCATTTTATGGCGATTGCTTGGCTTTACAGGGGCGAATACGAGAAAGCCGGCTTTGTGATGATGCCAAATGTGGAGGGAGGAGGAGCGCGTACCGGCCGGCAGGCGGTCAGCCACACACTTCTATTGTGTATAGCCAGTCTGATGCCGTTTACGATGAAGTTGGTCGGTGCGGTTTATGCCTCTGGGGCTGTATTGCTGGGAGGACTATTTTTGTGGTCAGCCATACGGTTTTCGCGTCGTATGACGCGCTCAAGCGCCCGGATTTTGTTTTTCGCCTCCATCATTTATCTTCCGCTGCTGCTGGGATTAATGGTGGTAGACAAGCTGAAACTATGACGAGTGAGCAGGTCACGATTGACAACAGGTGGGGTGGATCGATAGGCTCCCCCGCTTTTGCGCCGGCAGCGCGGGGGGGAACGATGGTTTTTTTTGAGTAAATTTTAGTAATGAGCGCAATATCGGAGGCAGTTAAGGCAATCGAGGAACAGCATGATAATGGGCATCATGAGCACCCCGAGCAGAGTTTTTGGCGTACGTATATTTTTTCCACCGACCACAAGGTTATTGGAATGCAGTACGGATTCTGCGGGCTGGCGTTTTTGTTTTTTGGGTTTTGCCTGATCGCCACGATGCGGTGGTCGATGGCATACGATGGACAGGCCATTCCGTTCGTGGGGCCGATGCTTGAGGCACTGCTGGGCAACAATGTCGCTCCCGGCGGGGTGATGAGCGCCGAGCTTTACAACGTGTTTGGCGCGATGCACGGCACGATCATGGTGTTCATGGGAATTGTGCCGGCGGCCTTTGCGGCGTTTGGCAACTACGTGGTGCCACTCCAAATCGGCGCAGTGGACATGGCCTTCCCTCGGGTGAACATGGCCAGTTTCTGGGCGTTCTTTTTTGGGTGCGTCATCATGACGGTGAGCTTCTTTATCCCGGGCGGCGCGGCCCAAGCGGGTTGGACATCGTACTCGCCGCTAGCTTCGGTGATCCCTACTGACGGGCAGACGTATTGGCTCATAGGCATGGTGATGCTGATCACCTCGTCGCTGCTCGGTGCGGTGAACTTCATTGCCACCATCATCAACCTGCGCGCCCCGGGCATGACTTGGATGAGGTTGCCTTTTTTTGTCTGGGCGCAGTTCATCACGGCGTTTCTCCTGCTGCTTGCCTTTCCGCCGCTGGAGGCCGCCGGCATCCTGCAGTTGATGGATCGGGTGCTGGAGACGAGTTTCTTCTTGCCGACCGGCCTGGTGGTGGGTGGGCAGGATGTGGATGTGAGCGGTGGCGGCAGTCCGCTGCTGTGGCAACATCTGTTTTGGTTTCTCGCGCATCCGGAAGTGTACGTACTAATTTTGCCCGGGATGGGCATCGTGGCCGAGATCATTGCCAACAATACCCGCAAGCCGATCTGGGGCTACAAGTACCTTGTTGGCTCTGTGGTTGTGCTTGGTTTTCTGGCGTTCATTGTCTGGGCGCACCACATGTACATGACCGGCATGGGTACGGTGATCAGTGCGTTCTTCCAGACCACTACGCTGCTGATCTCCATCCCGTCCGTAATCATTCTGACCTGTCTGCTGGTGTCGCTGTGGGGTGGTTCGATCCGGTTCAACACGCCGATGCTCTTTGCGCTGGCGTTCCTGCCGATGTTCGGTATTGGCGGTCTGACTGGTTTACCGCTGGGTTTCAACTATAGCGACGTGGCGCTGCACGACAGCTACTACGTCATCGCGCATTTCCACTACGTGGTGGCGCCTGGGACGATCTTTGCCATCTTTGCCGGTGTTTATTATTGGTTCCCAAAGATGACCGGACGAAGAATGAGCGAGCGCTGGGGCAGGGTACATTTCTGGGGGTCGCTCATTTTTATGAACCTGATTTTCATGCCGATGTTCGCGCAGGGTATGGCAGGGATGAGTCGGCGCATGTCCGACGGTGGGGCCACCTATGCCTTGGCTAACCCGGACAACGCCGACATCACGGCGGGTGCCTTCACCGACATGATCATGGGGATGAACGTCTCCATCTCGGCGGCTGCCTGGGCCATGCTTGTTGCTCAGGTGCCATTTATCATTAATTTGTTCTGGAGCGTGAAATACGGCGAGAAAGTCGAGTCCGACAACCCTTGGCAGGCCACCACTCTCGAGTGGGAAACTCCCACACCACCGCCGCATGGCAATTTCACTGGAGAGGTCAAAGCGTATCGGGATCCTTACGAGTACAGCGTCCCGGGTGCGAAGGAAGACTTCACGCCGCAGGCCCAACCCGCCAACAAGTGACAGACGACTTTATCCCCCATGGAAATCCCCTACACGGTTAAACCAAGGCCAGACACCGGTCTGTACAACGCCAAGCTGGGCATCTGGCTCTTCCTTGCCTCTGAGGTCATGTTATTTGGTGCGCTGTTTTCCTCCTATGTGCTGTTGCGCGTGGGAGCGGAGCCCGGCACATGGTCGATGGGTTTGATGGATATCGTGGTTGGTGCCGGCAACACGATGGTGTTGATCGCCTCAAGTATGTTTGTCGTGCTCGCTTGGGCACAGTTGAAGCAGGGCAACCTTGCCGGATACAAAAAATGGAAATGGGCCACCATTGCCTGCGCTGTTCTGTTTCTCTGCGTCAAGTGGTCGTACGAGTGGCCGTCCAAGTTCGCCCACTACGACGTCTGGCTGAAAGATCCGAACGTGTTGCACGAAAAATTCGAGAAAGGTTATCATAAGACCGCATCACACGGGGACGCCCACGGCGGCGGCGTTCAAGATTACGTGGAAGGCATTTACACCACACGTTTTTTCAAGGAGCCAAGCGAGGAGAGTCACGCTGCATTCAGCAACGCATGGAACGATGGGACACTTGCGCTCTCCGGCCACATCAACGCCTACGAGGAGGTCTCATCGATCGATGTGAAGGTGGGCGCGTGGAATTCCAAAGCAGGCGTAACCCGGAAAGAAGCCCGTAGTGTGGTGGATGGGTTGCTATCGACAGGCGATGTCGATGGCAGTGCCGATGACATGTTCGACAACGGTGGCCTGGTATTGGCCAAGCGGGATTATGATTCAGCCAAGCGTGCGGAATATGCGCTTGGCCAAGCGGGTTTCAAGGTGATCTTGAGTGTTGCCGGTTACGAGAGGGTAGAGGCCCACCCGTGGGTGTGGCGCACGACTCGTGTCACCGAGGACATCGGTGGTCAGCCAAGGGTGAAATCAATCGTCTTCGGTTTGGATCACAGTCACCACCAGGAGATCACGCTGTACGCCGGGCAAATCAAGCGCCTCTCAGCCTACGAACCCAAGCACAGCACATTCTTTGCGATTTACTACACCATCACCGGGTTGCACGCGGCTCACGTGTTCGGTGGCATCATTTTGATGCTGTACAATATACTCCCGATAGGCTTGGCGATGTGGCACAAGGATCGTGAGCAATTCACCAACAGGATTGAGTCCTTCGGCCTGTTCTGGCATTTTGTGGACTTAGTCTGGATTTTCCTTTTCCCAATTCTCTACATCCTATAGCACGATGAGCGATTCACACGATTCACCTGAATTTATCCAGTACCTCACGCGGCTCTTTTACATGGTGGGCGGCGTGCTCGTGGTGGGCACCTTGGTTACGGTTCTGATTGATGTCACACTAGACCTGCCGCTTGGCTGGGCGGCGTTGATCGGCCTTGTGATTGCACTAGCCAAGGCTGGCTTCGTGGTGGCAATTTTCATGCACTACAAGTGGGACAAAAAACTGATCATGATCACATGGACGATGGTGCTCACGTTCATTTTCTTTGCTGGCATGATGGGCCTGATCATGTGGGCCGAGGGGGATTCCTCACATTTGTCGCGAACCGAACTACCGGTGATATGGTCGGTTTTGGCGGCATTATTGGGTTTGGCACTGCCGGCATCATTTACCGCCGTGACCGTCATTCGCTTGAGTCAACCAGCCACAGTTGACACTTCGGCCTCCAAGTCCAAGCGGGCTTCGAAAAAGAAAAAAAGTTAATTTCCCATGTCCCTCAAGTCTTTCCATTTGGTTTTCATTCTTCTCTCCATCCTGTTTTCACTCGTATTCGGGATTTGGGGAGTGGTGAACCATGGATCAAGTGGAGTGACTACTGAACTGGTGTTGGGTATTATCTCGCTGGGGGGCGCGTTGGGTCTGTCCTTTTACCTGTTTTACTTTCTGAAGAAATTCAAGCACATCAGCTATCTGTGAATCGAGCCCACACAACTGCATTGCTGCTCGTTGCCTTGGTCATGCTTGTTTGGCCAAGCGCAGCAGAGGCCTGTGCGGTTTGCTTTGGAGCACCCGATTCGCCGATGACCAAGGGCATGCAATGGGGCATCGCCAGCCTGTTTTTCGTTCTCGTTCCCGTGCTTGGTGGCGTCGGCGGCTTTTTTGTTTTTCTCTTCAAGCGCGGCAAAGTTTACGCCCAGTTTGAAGACCCGGAACTTTTTAAGGAATAATTGTCTAAAATGGATCTCCTATCAAAAATAGTGGAAGCATTCTCTTTCCCGGAGTTGGTGTCACAGGATGGCGGGCGCGTCGATGGTTTCGTCATTGCCATTCACGTCCTGATGATGGTGCTCTTCGTTGGTTGGCTCATTTATTATTTCGCTACACTGTGGAAATTCCGAGCCGCGAACAATCCGACAGCCGACTATAGCGGGGTCAAGAGCAAGAAAATCACCAACTCCATTGAAGGGCTTGTCATTGCAGCGGAGTTGATCCTCGTTGTGGTGGGTACTTATTTCTGGAATTTTTATGCCAACAAAACGGATGACTTCAGCGACGAGAGTGTGGTTCGTGTAACGGCCGAGCAGTTTGCTTGGAACGCTCGCTATCCCGGGGCCGACGGCAAACTTGGTGCCCAATCCAAAACCCTCGTCAATGCGGCTAACCCCTTCGGTATCGACAAATCTAAGCCGTACTGGGAGGATGACGTCGAGGTGCTCAAGTCCGACCTTGTTGTGCCAATGATCAAGAACGAAGATGGCACACACAAAAGTGTCACCATCGACCTGACATCGAAGGATGTCATCCACTGTTTCAAAGTGCTGCCTCTGCGTGTCTGCCAGGACGTTATCCCTGGCATGAGGATTCCGATTCACTTTCGGCCGACCAAGGTGGGTCGCTACCAGATCACCTGCGCCCAGCTTTGCGGCGATGGTCATGCCCGCATGAAGGGTGCCGTGAAGGTTGTTGAGGAAGCTGAGTATAACGAATGGTACAAGACGGAAATCGAAAAGAAAAAACCTGCCGCACCGAAGGCTGCTTTAGCCTCGCCCACATCCGGCGACGACAACGCCTGAGCATTCCCCGGCTGGGCTGAATTTTTCGTGGCGCTCCGAACCGGGTGCCATTTCTTGAAGTGGAATCATACTCTCGAACGGTGCGATGGGTTGTTTGGGGTGGTCTGGTTGTGGTGATCATGGCTGTACTGTTCGCGTTCGTTCGCGAGCAGCGTAGTCGGCTCAATCTTCCGGTCATTTCGCAGCTCACCGGCTTCACGTTAACTAACCAATTGGCCAAGCCGGTCGGCTTGGCCAAGTTCGCGAACAAGGTCTGGTTTGCCGACGTGATCTTCACCCGCTGCGCTGGGCCGTGCCCTGCGATGACCAAGCGCATGGCCGAGTTGCAGGAGCATTTCTCTGGCGATCAGGATGTCGCCTTCGCCACGCTCACGACCGATCCCGGTCACGACACACCACCCATCATGCAACGCTTCGCCAAGCGCTTTGGTGCGGATGCCGGGCGCTGGCAGTTCCTCACCGGCACCAAGTCGGAGATTGTGCGCCTGGCCGTCGATGAGATGAAGCTCATCGTCCGCGAGAAGCCGCCAGGCGAACAAGCCACACCCGAGGACCTGTTCATCCACGCCACCATTTTCGTTGTGATCGATCGGCAGGGACGCCTCCGTGGCGTGCTCGAGAGCATGGATGAAGGGTGGAAGGAAAAAGCCATCGCCATCGCGAACACACTGCTAACCGAACCCTCGAAATGACCATTCAGAATCTGCCCCTCATCAACGCCTGCCTCAACGCGCTCGCCACGGTGTTACTTATGTTCGGTTTCGTGTTCATCAAGAAAGGCAACAAGATCGCGCATCGCAACTGCATGGTTAGCGCGCTCGCCACCTCGGCCGTGTTTCTGGCTTGCTACCTCGTTTACCACTTTAACACCGAGGTCGTGACGCGCTTTGTCGAACCGGCATGGTTCCGCCCGATTTACCTCGTTCTGCTGCTCACTCACGTCGTGCTGGCGGTGGTAATATTGCCGCTTATTTTCATGACGTTCAGCCGCGCATTTAAGGAACGATTTGAACAGCACAAGAAAATTGCGCGATGGACATGGCCACTGTGGATGTACGTCTCCATTACCGGCGTACTGATTTACCTTCTGCTCTACCAGATATTTCCCCAAACCAAGCAGCCCAAGGCCGAGTCGCCCCCGCCGGCTGCCGAGCAACCGGCCACCATGTAGCGTTAGGCCAAGCGCTTAGGCTTCAGGCCCGAGGATGTGCCTCGTTGTAGGCGCGCTTGATTCGCTCGGTGGTCACGTGAGTATACACCTGTGTTGTGGCGAGATTCGCATGGCCCAGCATTTCCTGCACGCTTCGCAGGTCCGCCCCGGCGTCGAGCAGGTGCGTGGCGTAGCTGTGGCGCAACTTATGCGGCGAGAGGGACGGATCGAGTCCGCACGCGCTGAGGTAGTCCTTCAGTCGCAACTGGACCAGACGCGGGTAGATGGCGCTGCGTTTTTTCTCTGACGCGAAGAACACTGGCTCGTCAACGGCGGGCGGCTTGCTCAACCGCTCCCAGTAAAGCCAGATCGCCTCGACGGCGGCGCGGCCGATCGGCACTTGCCGTTCCTTCTTCCCTTTGCCGTGTACGTTGACAACAAGCTCGTCTGGCTCAATTTCTCCGGCCAACATCCGGCAAATCTCGCCAATCCGCAGGCCGCACGAATAGACCGTCTCGAGGATCGCCCGGTCGCGCAGGTACGGCACCTGGCTGACTTTTTTCTTCGTCCCTTTTTTGGCATCGCGCTCGGCCTTGAGTTGGTGCAACGGCGCGTCGAGCAGCGCATTCATCTGCTCAATGGTCAGGAATTGTGGGAGCCGCTTGGCTGGCTTCGGCAGGGTGACTCCCTTCACCGGTGACGACTCGACGAGCCCGCGCCGCATGAGGAATTTGTAAAATGAATTGAGCGCGCTGAACCGCAGCCGAATGGCCGCCTGGCTGAGTTCACGCCTGCCAAGCTGTCGGAGGAACAGCCGGAAATCGTTCCGCTCGAGCTCACCCCAGCATACCGGTGGCTCGTGAGTCTCGCGGTGCCACTGCGCGAACTCGCCCAGCGCCTGCCGGTAATTGCGCTGTGTGTAAACCGAGGCGTCCTTCTCGTCCGACAGGAAGCGAAAAAACAGCTCCATCCAGTCTGACGGCTGTTCGCGGATCTCAGTCAACTCCGGCACGCCACAAACCCTAGTCGCCCTAGGTGTATTTTAGGAGGTCAATTTGCCTCTTGGCCAAGGATTCCTGAAAACGTTCTTCAATTATCGGACTGATCCTTTCTCTGAACCACCTAACCGATGACATCGTCGATTATGCGGCTGGAGCTGAGTAGAGGCTCCCAGCATCAGCGCAAACGGTATGTTTCCTGTGAATGTTTTCCGGGCATGCTCCTCTTCAGGATCCCTTTCCTTTCGACGGATCAAGTGCCGTTAGTATGCTACCAAGGAGCGACAACGCGGAAGAATCCGGTCGCGCCATCGACAGGCAGGGTCAGGGGGCTTTCAACGTCAACGTCAACGTCTTCCCAGACTGGTGCGTTTAGACTTGCGGCTTTCTGTACCGTGTAGGGCCCCATGCCGCCCTGCCACTCCATGATTAGGTTGGCACCGGTACCATCCAGGTCCAGGCTGATGATTTGGATCGGTTCATCGGTAAAAACGGTAACGTACGCATGCTCCCAACTAGGGGTGACCACCAAGTCGTTAACGTCGTCAATGACCACCGCGCTCAGATCGTGCTCCCCCGCGGGAGCTTCGATCCACTTGGCGCTGAAGGGCTTTGTGGTCGATTCAGCGACCAATTCTCCGCCAGCGTAATACTGTACACGCACGATTTCTCGATTCGAGGCGCCAATTTCTACCTCAAGCGGAATCACTTCTCCCGATTCGAATTCTTCTCCATCCATGGGTGTTATCAGAGTCACCTCTGGCAAAGCCTGCGATCCTTCCCGCGTTTCCGGTGGTCCCAGTGGACCAAAGTCATTGGGATTAAAGTCAAAACTGTCGGTAATAACGAATTTGTCGAAGAAAGCCCCGTCTTCACGGCGCGCCAGTGAGATGGTGTACAGCCCAAGTTCGTCGATCTCGATGGTATAAGGCGAAGGTCCATCCTGCGGATCGCTCACCCAGACAAAATCAGACTTGCCGGAAAAACCGGTCATACTCGCCTGATTGCCATCGACGCGATTGGCTGGACGCGCGCCATCCAGCCAAAACCAGCTCGAATCATCGGTGCCACTGTCCCCTCTGGCGCGATACCAAACGATGTGGGTGCCGGTGTAGATGAACTCCACATCATATAAGAGTTGGGAGGATGCCTCATTGCCTCCGGCACCGTTTGGCAGAACCATCGACACGCCTCCCGAAGGTGTGCCGCTTTCCACCCAGAGACCGTCGGTGTTGATATCATAAGACTCAGCCTCGAAGACTATCAACCCATCTTCTGTTTGTGGGAGCAGATAGCCGAGGGCGTAGAATTTTACCTGGCCGGTCAGAATATTGGGAGTTGCCGCGGTGTCGGCAATATTGTTTAGCGTGATAGTGTATTTGGCGCCTACAACCATCTCGGAAGTTTCCAGCAATACAATGCGGGGGCCAATTAATGATGCGCTGACAACTTCTGTGGACCCCTCGGCGCTGGTGATCTTATAATTTTCAACCATTTCAGCGGAGGCGATACTCAAGGTTTCTGAAAACGTCACAAAAACGCGCTCCTCGTTTGCGTTGCCCTGAGCTCTAATCACTTGGGGTGGATCAGTCTCGGGAATGACCGAAATAATGGCCTCCTGGCTCACGGCGGAGTCGCCAATGGTCACCGCATTAAGACGCACAACAGCCCCGTGCCAATCCAGCGTGAGCGGACTCACCACGAGGCTGGTTCCGTTTTTCCCGGAAAGGTCGATGAATTCATCGCCGACTTTGCGTTGCCATTGCAACGCCATCAGCGCGTCTTCGGGTGTGATCGACGCATCACCGGTCAGAGTTACAGACGTGTTTTCCACCCCTTCGGT
>DASCOW010000090.1:0-1900 GCA_036012205.1 Verrucomicrobiota bacterium | reverse complement strand
CGTCACTACCGTCGCCGCCTGTACCGCGCCGGCTGCACCACCGCCGGCGATCAGGCCGAGCAGCCATTGCAGCCACGGCTCCATGCCGGTGACGAAGGAGGCCGTGATGATCGTTCCCGCCACGATCGCCGACGGGCTGGCTGCGGTATCGAGCAGGTTGTCAATCCAGGGAATGTAGTAGCCACCGATCTCGAGAATCGCTGCCACGAGAAAAATCATTAGTGCAATGTCGCTGCCCAGCCACTCGAATCCTTCCCCCAGCGCGATGATCGGTTCGCCGGCGGCGTTTTGGGCGCGGGTGCCAATGTTCACGGCCAGCAACGGCACAAACACGCGGAATCCGCACGTTGCGCTCAAGGCAACGCCGATCATCACCGACATTATCGCTTCCATGCGGCGAAGCTACCAACTCCGAGGATCACAAACAACCCATCAATCCAATGCCAATCGGCCCTGCTCGAGGCTCACAATTCGATCCGCGTGGCTGTCCGCCGCCGTGCCGTGGGTGACCAGCACAACCGTGCCGCCGCTGCGGTGAAACTCGGCCAAGTGCCGGATCACCTCCGCAGCGTTTTCCGGATCGAGATTACCAGTCGGCTCATCGGCGAGAATCAACTTCGGCCGGTTCAGCAACGCCCGGGCCACGGCCAGTCGCTGGCGCTCTCCGGCGCTGAGCTCGCCAGGGCGGTGGCTCGCGCGCTTGGCCAGACCGAGCTCGTCGAGCAACTCGCCGGCCCGCCTCCGCGCGGCATCGCCTGGCCGGCTGGGAGAGGCCAGCAGCACGTTGCCCAGCAGGTCAAGATACGGCACGAGGTGAAACATCTGAAACACGAACCCAATCTCGCTTGAGCGCAGCTTGGCCCGCTCCGCCGGAGAGAGGCCGTAAAGGTCACGCCCGGCCAGTTGCACCGTGCCGGCGCTTGGCCGCTGCATGCCGCCAAGCGTGAGCAACAGCGTGGTTTTGCCGGAGCCGCTAGGCCCGCGCACCGCGACAAACTCGCCCTCGCCAATCTGTGCCGTGAACCGGTCGAGGCTCGTAACCTCAGTGCCGTTTTTGCGAAATATTTTGGTGACCTCGTCGCAGCGTATCATCATCAATCCTCCCGCAGGGTTTCTGCCGGGTCGTGCGACACAGCCAACATCGCCGGAATGAAACTCGCAAACGCGGCGAACACTGGCGTCACCACGACCAACTGCGCGGCCAGTGGCCAGTTCGCCTGTAGTGCCTTCTTCGTCACTGGGAACAGCGACGGCCCGAACTCCAGCACCACCCAGGTACCAAACGCCACGCCGAGCAATGCCGACACCAGCCCGAGCAGCACCGCCTTGCCAAGGAACAGCCCGGCAATGCGTCCGCCGCCCTTGCCCAGTGCGCGCAAGATGCCGATCTCCTGCCGCCGGTCGCGTACGTTGATCACCGCAAGCAACGCCACCCAAACTGCGCTGGCCACCAGCACCGACGGCAACACCACGGCGTTGACCTTCTCACGCGTCTGCCTCTGTTTCGCTCGGGCATCGGCCAGTGTTCGTTTTTGCACCACCTGCACCTCCGGCAAGATGTCCCCGATCTCCTTGCGCAAAATGGCCAACGGATCCTGGTCCGCCGTAAGGCAGAGACAGTCGATCGCCTCGATCTCGTTGATCTTCCCCACGAGCCCAAGCACCACCTGCGCGTCCTCGAGTCGCGCGAAAATCGTGATGTCATCCGGCGTGCCAGTCTCGATGGGATCATTCGCGACCGTGAACCGCCGCACGCCGACGTGCATCGTGTCGCCCTTCTTTTTCTCCTGCGCACGGGCCACCTCGGAACCGATGTGGATCATCCCTTTTTTGATGACGAAACCCATCGGCTTCTTGCCCTGCCCCGGGGCGACGTACGTCTCCGACAGGCCAACGAGCA
>DASCOW010000089.1:0-2678 GCA_036012205.1 Verrucomicrobiota bacterium | reverse complement strand
TACATACGCTCAGTTGCGGCGCGGCCAAGCCGGGAGATTTCGACGAGCACATTGCTGCGCTGGAGCATTACGATCACATAGCCGAGATTATGTCGCCTATCGAGGTGCGGTTGCGGGAGGAGATGGTCCGCGTCCTCGGACAGGATTGGTGCCAGCGTTGGTTTGAAAACGTCCCCGAGTACCTCGACATGCCGGGGCAGATCAATGTGCTCGAGATTCTCCGGCTTTGGTCTTACGCCAAGTCGCTTGACTTGGTGGACTGGGGAAGGATGCGCTACAATCTGCTTGGTCAAGGGGAACATTGGTTCCCCGGCGAGACTGCTGCCAGGATCGCCGAGGTAGACATCACTGCCGCCTTGGCCAACAGCCCGTTTGCCGATCGCCTCCCCCTCATCCTGGCCGAAGCACACGAGATGCTCTATGACGCGCCGGCCAAGCGCCTGAGCGAGTCGGACTGATTTCCCGACTGTGCCGATACCGACATGAAACAGGGTGAGTATGCGAGAGTGCATACGCATTCCTAATCCGGTGCAACCTCTCTCGTGTATCTTTGATTTACGCTTGTATCTGGGCGATCGCTGCTTACGATTTTCCGCTTCATGTTTGCTCGGAAACTCAAGCTTGGCTTTGCGCTGATGATCGTCAGTGTGCCGCTTGGCCAAGCAGCGGATGATGCCGCCGCTCACTGGGCATTTCAGCCGGTTGCCAACCCTGCCATTCCCTCTGTGCAGGGTCGAGCTTGGCTAATCTCGCCGATCGATCACTTCATCCTCCGCAAACTGGAGGCCAACGGACTGACGCCATCCCCCCGGGCCAATGTGCGGACGCTGCTTCGCCGCGCGTATCTCGATCTCACCGGACTGCCGCCGACGCGTGACGAGGTGACCTCGTTCGAGTCGGAGGCTGCCGCTGATTCGCAAGGAGCGCTGAGGCGCTGGATCGACCGTCTACTCGCCTCGCCGGCGTACGGAGAGCGATGGGGACGCCACTGGCTCGATGTTGCCCGGTACGCCGATGCCAAGGGCTACGTCGATGCCGGCGAGCCGAAGTATCCGTTCGCTTACACCTACCGCGATTATGTCATCCGTGCCTTCAACGAGGATATGCCGTACGATCAATTTATCCTCGAGCAGATCGCAGCAGATCGGCTCGGTTCGGACGATCCCCGGCCGTTGGCTGCGCTAGGTTTTTTGACAGTTGGTTCGCGTTACAATTTTTTTCCGCACGAGATCATCGACGACCGCATCGATGTCGTAACGCGCGGTCTTCTTGGCCTGACGGCTGGTTGCGCCCGCTGCCACGATCACAAATACGACCCGATCCCGATCGAGGACTACTACTCGCTTTACGGCATCTTCGCGAGTTCGCGCGAGCCCACCCCGGATCAATTTCCAAAGCTTCCGGGCCAAGCCGACGAGGATGCCGCTTTCCAAGCGAAGCTCAAGGAGACGGCCGGCAAATACAACGCACTCCGGGCAAAGCTGCACAAACAAATTCAGCACGAGCTCCGGGCGTGGGCCGGCGATTACCTGCGATACATCGTGCAAACTTCGCCGGCACACCGGACGCAATCGCAACCGGAGATTCGTACCGAGCGTGGGCTCATCCGCGAAGTCGCCGCCTACTCAAGCGGGGGAGTGATCCGCTGGCGCCAGTTCCTCGGGGCCAAGCAGTCGAACGATTCCGTGCTGGGGCTTTGGCGTCGATTGTTTGATCTCAATCGCGACGAAATCCAGGCTCGCTTCATCGCGGAATGGAGTGCATGGAAAACCGGCGGTAACGCGAATCCGATTGTGCTGGCGGCGTTTGAAAACAAGATGATCGAGTCGATGGCCGATGTCGCCGACGTTTACGGCGAGTTGCTCGAGGGCATCGAAACCGATTGGCAGGCTCAGTTGAAAGAAACGCCGGAAGCAACCGGCTTTGCTGACACAAACCGCGAGCAACTTCGGCAGGCGCTTTATATTGCTGGGTCGCCGGCAGTGATGACTGTGGACGAGTCGGAGGACCTGTACACCCTCGACGAAAGCACTGAGGTTCGAAAACATTTTGCCGAGATCGAGCGTGTTTTTCTAGCCAAAGGAGACCAGGTGGCTCCGCGCCCGATGATCATGGAGGATCGGGCGAAGCCGGCGGTTCAGCGGGTGTTTCTTCGGGGAGATGCAAAGCAGCTTGGTAAACCAGCAACACGCCATGTGCCAGCGGTCTACTCCGGTGGCCAAGCGCGCAAAATACAGAACGGGAGCGGCCGTTTGGCCTTGGCCAAGGCGATCACGCATCCCGGCAATCCGCTGACGGTGCGGGTGATCGTGAACCGGGTATGGGCCTGGCACTTTGGTCGGGGGTTGGTGATCACGCCGAGCGACTTCGGAGTGAGAAGCACCGAGCCGAGCCATCCGGAGTTGCTCGATTTTATGGCGACCTGGTTCGTGCAAAATGACTGGTCGCTAAAAAAGTTGAATCGGCTGATTCTCCTTTCATCGACTTGGCAGCAGGCGAGTATCGACCGGCCAACGCATCGTGCAGCCGATCCGGAGAACCGCTTTTTGTGGCGAATGAACCGTCGCCGACTAGGCTTCGAGGCGATGCGCGACTCGATGCTCTACGTCGCAGGCCAGATGGAGCATAGGGCCGGGGGGCAGCCGTTGGATAGAAGGCCCGACGATACTGAAAATCGT
>DASCOW010000088.1:0-8948 GCA_036012205.1 Verrucomicrobiota bacterium | reverse complement strand
GGTGCCGATCGACCGGGTCAACGGCTCCTTCGTATCGGACAGATCGTGCTTTTCGATTCTCCCGCGTTAATTTGCCGGCGGCCCAAATGTGAATTCCAACCATCCCCAGCAAACCGATCCGTGCTATCCAAAGGAGGGGGCCCATGCCGTGCAACTTCGCGGCGTATTCATTGATTGCCGCCGGACCCGCGAAGATCGTCAGATTACCGAGCATGTGCCCCACAATGAAGCCGAACAACCCAACTCCAGAAAGAGCCATCAAATACTTTCGACCAAGCGACGATCCTAAAATATTGCTCACAAGTGGCATAAGCTGCAAAAGAACGACCCTATCGAATGTGCACCAGCACCGTCGAGTGAATTATTTTGGGCAGGTATTTTTTACTGCTTCATTCTAACTTTATCTTCGGGAGACCTTTCACTTGGCCGTGATGCCTTCAAGCGGTACGCTCGGTTTAGCATATGCAAAGATTTGCAAAAAATTCACTCGGCTTGGCTCTCTCATTGGCTCTGGCAGCTTGCCAGGCTCCCGATCCGCAATCTCCCTTGCAATCGTCTGGCCAGACATCAACAACAAAACGTCAGGCGGTTTCAACCGTATTTCGATTGGCCAAACTCGAGGCGATCGACGAGGCGATCGAGCGCGCCATCGCCGCCGGCAGGGCACCTGGTGCGGTGGTGCGTATCGAACACGGCGGCGCGGTCTATCAAAAATCGTACGGGGCCAAGGTGGTGGAGCCGGAATCGCTGCCGATGACCGCCGACACCATCTTCGACGGCGCGTCGCTGACCAAAGTCATCGCCACTACGCCGGCCATCATGCTGCTTGTCGAGCGCGACCAACTCCGGCTTGACGACAAGGTGAGCCGATGGATTTCCGGTTTTGAGGCACACGGCAAGGGGGGCGTGAGCGTTCGCCACCTGCTCACGCACACCTCCGGGCTGCGCCCCGGTATCTCGGCCAAGCCGGCGTGGAGTGGCGTACCCAAGGCCATCGACCTGGCCAAGGCCGAGCGGCTAACCACGCAGCCCGACACCAAGTTTCGATACAGTGACATCAACTTCATCCTGCTCGGCGAGATCGTACGACTGGCCTCCGGGCAGCGGCTCGACGAGTTTGCGGCCGCCGAGATTTACCGTCCGCTTGGCATGCGCGACACCGGTTTTCTGCAGCCTTTGGCCAAGCGCAACCGCATCGCGCCGACCGAGCGCGTTGGCGGGAAAATCCTGCACGGCATCGTTCACGATCCGACATCCCGGCGCATGGGCGGCATCGCCGGTCATGCCGGGTTGTTCAGCACCGCCGCCGACTTGTCGCGCTTCGCCCACATGATGCTCAACGGCGGCCAGCTCGACGGACGGCGCATTTTTGAAAAGGAGACGGTTCAGTTGATGACTTCAGTACACACGCCGGAAGGCATGAAGGCTGAGCGCGGCCTTGGCTGGGACATCAACTCGCCTTATTCAAGTCCGCGCGGCAACCATTTCAAAGTCGGCGGCTATGGCCACACCGGCTGGACCGGTGGTTCGCTGTGGGTCGATCCCGCCACCCGGACTATAGTGATTCTCATGAGCAGTCGAACTCACCCCGACGGCAAGGGCAACGTCATCGCGCTGCGCCGCGAAGTGGCCACCTTGGTCGCCGAGTCGCTGCGAGGCTTTTCGTTCGGCGGCGATGAGCCGGGCGTGCTGAACGGTGCCGACGTGTTGCGGCAGCGAAAAAATATTTTGCCGAAGGGTGCGAACGTGGGCCTCGTCACAAACCACACCGGCCACGATAGCCAACGCCGTTCGACGCTCGACTTTTTGCGCGAGTCGAAAGAGGTCAAACTCAAGGCGTTGTTCAGCCCCGAGCACGGGCTGTACGGCAAACTCGACGAGAAAGTCGGCGACGACACCGATGCCAAGACCGGCCTCAAGATTTACAGTCTCTACGGCGAAAACCGTAAACCGACAATGGAGCAACTTGCTGGGCTCGATGCGCTCGTATTCGACATTCAGGACATTGGCTGTCGGTTTTACACGTACATTTCAACGATGGGTCTAGCGATGGAGGCGGCGGCCGGTGCCGGCGTTCAATTCATCGTGCTCGACCGGGTGAATCCGATCGGCGCCGCCACCGTTGCCGGGCCGGTGCGGCTTGGGCCGAGTCAGTTCATCGCCTACCACGACATCCCGGTGCAGCACGGCATGACCGCCGGCGAGCTGGCGCGGATGATCAACGCCGAGCGCAAGCTGGATGCCAAGTTGCAAGTCGTGAAAATCGAGGGCTGGAAGCGTGGGCAACTGTTCGACACCACCGGTCAGCCATGGACGAATCCGTCGCCCAACATGCGCAACCTCACCCAGGCGCTGTTGTACCCCGGCATCGGTCTGCTCGAGACCGCAATGTCCGTCGGTCGCGGCACCGATACGCCATTCGAGGTAATCGGCGCGCCGTACATCAATGACGTGAAATTGGCCAGCCAGCTCAACGGGCTTGGTCAGCCGGGCGTCCGGTTCGTACCGATCCGCTTTACACCCGACTACAGCGTGCACAAGGACGAGTCGTGCGGCGGCGTGAACATCATCATCACCGATCGCCACAAACTGCGCGCCGTGCCACTGGGCATTGACATTGCCCGCGTGCTGCACGAGCTGTACCCGAAGAGCTTCCCTCTGACCAAGGTCGGCCGACTTCTCTGTCACCCGCCGACCCTCGAGGCGCTTGACCAAGGCAAAACCCTCGCCCAGATTGAGGCCTTCTGGAAAACCGAACAGGCCAAGTTCACCCTCCGTCGTGCAAAATATCTCCTGTACGAGTAGAGATCAGCGCCAACGACGCATAATATGCCAGCCCAGAGCAGAGCCTTGGGAAATAGTGTGCACTAATTTCAAAGCCCTTGGTTGTTAAAATTGGGCTATATTTCCATTTGGTTGCGGTGCACGGTTCCTTAGTGAGAATTTAGTTTTTTTGAGGGCGGGGTGATCTCTCCATCCTCGCGTGAGGTTCACACTGTCAATCCTGGAGTCGTTGAACTCGCCTTTCAGCTTGGTGGTTCCTCTCTTTTTCGTCTGCAGTTCGGCGAACTATTCCATTACCTCATCAGTGAAGGGCACAAGGTACTCCGCGTCGCCGATCTTGGTTAAGGTTTGCAACTCTCGGGCGCGTCGGACGGTTTCGAGCGTCGCGTTGAGCGTGCTGCTGTCCACGGGTAGCATCAGCGCCACCGGTTTGCCGTTGGATGTCAGTACGGCTTCACTGGCCTTGGCCAATTCCTCCCGAACTTGGCGAGGTTGTAAACGCAAATCCCGTATCGTCACAGTTGTCATGCGAGGGGAGGTAATCAGTTGGGTGACACATGTCACCCTAAAATCACTCTATATTTGTGCTGGGTCAAGCGCACCTGTCTTTTGTCATCGGCACGGCTGCCGGATTTTCCGAGCAGGAGGTACGGTTTCGAGGACGAATGGTGCTACTCGTCGTCTTTGGCCTGGCTTTGGGCGACCACTTTTTTCTCAAGATCGTGAGGCATGTATTCGTAGTGGCTGAATTCCTCGGTGTGCAGGCCGCGTCCGCCGGTGAGGGAGCGGAGGTTGGTGGAGTAGTGGTAGAGCTCCATCTGCGGCACCTCGGCCCGGACGACTTGGAACGCCCCTTCGGCGTCCATGCCCAGGATTTTGCCGCGGCGGCTTGAGAGGTCGCCCATAACGGCTCCCATGAATTCCTCCGGCACGCTGACCTCGATCTTGGTGATGGGTTCGAGCATGCACGGCTTGGCCGATTTGAACGCTTCGCGAAAGGCCTGCTTGCCGGCGATCTGGAAGGCGACGTCCTTGGAATCCACCGGGTGCATTTTGCCGTCGTAAAAGTTGATCTTCACGTCCACCACTCGGTAGCCGGCGATGATGCCGTCGGTGCACGCGCTGTTGACGCCCTTTTCCACTGAAGGCACGAACACGCGGTCAACGTTTTGGCCGACAAGGGACTGGGTGAATTCGACACCGTGATCGCGTGGAGTGGGCTCGATGCGCATCCACACCTCGGCGAACTGGCCGGCGCCGCCGCTTTGCTTTTTGTGGCGGTACTTGGCTTCGCCGTTATTGCGGATGGTTTCCCTAAACGGGATTTTTGGGGCGGAGAGTTCCATCTCGGTGTTGAACCGTTCCTTGATTCGCTCCATGGCCACTTGCAGATGCAACTCGCCCTGACCGGAGATGACGGTTTGATGAAGTTCGGAGTCGACGTGGTACTGGAATGACGGGTCCTCCTCGTGCAGTGCGGAGAGGCCGACGGCGATCTTGTCCTCGTCACCCTTGTTTTTCGGCTTGAGCGCCTCGTGAATGTTGGGATTGGGGTACTCGATGGGTGGCACGATGACCTTGCGCTTGGGGGAGGTGAGCGTGTTGCCGGTGTGGGTGTTCTTCAGTTTGACCAGCGCACCAATTTCGCCGGCGTTGAGTTGCTCTACCTTGTCGCGGTTTTTGCCGTTGAGGATGAACATCTGGCCGAGCCGTTGGGGTTCGTCGGTGTTGGCGTTGACGATGTCTTCGCCGGCCTTGAGAGTGCCGGCCATCACCTTGACAAAGGACAACTCCCCGATGTGGGATTCGTTGATGGTCTTGAAGACGAAGGCGGCGGTTTCGTTGTCGTCGAGGCTGATAGTCACCTCTTCGCCGTCTGCGTTTTGGGCGACGGTTTCCATGTGGTCATCCGGCGAGGATGCGTACTTGGACACGAAATCCATCAGCCGCGCCACGCCGACATTTGTCTCGCTGGAGGTGAAGAACACCGGGATAAACGTCCGGGACTGGAATGCCTTGTGGAGCCCACCTCGGAGTTCGTCCTCGCTGATGCCCTCATCGAAAAATTTCTCCAGTAGCGTGTCGTCCGACTCAGCCACAAGCTCGATCAACTGCGTGTGCAACTGGTCGACCTGTTCCTCTTCCTCGCCGGAGACCTTGACCTCGTCGTATTTGCCGCTGCCGTCGGTCTTGTAGGTGAGCTTCGACTTGCGAATGACGTCGAGCGCCTCGTTGAAGCCGGGGCCGGGGTTGGTGGGAATGTTGACAGGGAAGAAGCGTGCGCCGAACGTGTTTTTCAACTCCTCGAGGATCGGCTCGTATTGGGCATTTTCAGCGTCGATGCCGTTGACGACCACCACCTTGGCCAAGCCGAACTCCTCGGCAAAGTCCCACACCTTCGAGGTGCCAATCTCAATGCCGTGCGTGGCGTGGGCAACCACGACTGCCAAGTCGGCCACCTTCAGCGCGGCGCGGCTCTCGGCGATGAAATCCAGATAACCCGGAGTGTCGATGATGTTAAACCTTGTGTCCAGCCACTCGGCATGCAGCAGTGACGTGTGGATGGAGAACTGCCGTTCCTGCTCCGCCTTGTGGTAGTCCGATGCTGTAGTGCCGTCGGTCACGTTGCCAAGCCGGTTGATGTTTCCGGAGCAGGCTAGCATGCATTCGCCAAGCATGGTCTTGCCGGACGAGGCATGACCAACCAAGGCAACATTCCTTAGATTTGAGTGGGTGTAGTTGTTCATTTTGGGTGAATTAGGTAAAAAATGGGCGGACAGTAGGCTCCGGAACAGTTACGTTTGCAAGCAAGAGATATTCACCGTCTATTCATGTCGGTTCAAGTTGCTAGTCTCCAATAAGTTACGTGGCATCCGGTTTTTTATTCGCGCTCTGTCAAGTGCTCCCTTACGGTGTCGCGTCAATGGCGACTGTTCAGCCTTTCCCCGCTCTTTTGCCCGTCGCTGGGCGTGCTTCCGGCATTTGCGAACTTCCGTATGACGTCATGTCCACCGCTGAGGCCCGACAGATGGCCGAGGGCCGGTCGGATAGCTTTCTCCACGTCAGTCGGCCAGAGATCGACCTGCCGGAGGGCACCGATCCCACCGACACTGTCGTTTATTCCATAGCCCGCGAGAACCTCGACCGCCTCATTGCTGGGGGTGCGCTGAAGAGGGACGAGCAGGCGCACTACTACCTCTACCAGCAAATCATGGGCGAGCACAGCCAGCTTGGCCTCGTGGCGGTGGCGAGTTGCGCCGAGTACAGCGACAACACCATTCGCAAACACGAGTTTACGCGTCCCGAAAAAGAGGACGACCGCGTCTCCCACCTCGAGGCGCTCGATGCCCAGACCGGGCCGGTGTTCCTGACGTACCCGGCTGATGCCGAACTGGACGGGTTGTTTGGCCGCATCGCCGGCGGCGAACCGGATCATGACTTCACCGCTCCCGACGGCGTGCGGCACACCTCATGGACGGTTGCGTCAGACGAAGACACCGCATTCATCGAGAACAAATTCAGCTCCATCCCGAACCTGTACATCGCCGACGGGCACCACCGTAGTGCCGCAGCTGCGCGGGTGGCTGAGCGCCGCGCCAACAGCGGAACAAGTGGCCTGTTTTTGACCGTGCTCTTCCCTCACAATCAAATGCAAATCCTGGCCTACAACCGTGCCGTGCGTGATCTAAACGGCCAGTCGCCAGACGAGTTCCTCGCCGCGCTTGGCCAAGCGTTCGACATTGGGGAAAGCGGCTTAGCCAAGCCGAACGGCAAACACGAAATCGGCCTCTACCTGGAGAGCCTCTGGCGTACGCTGCGGCCCAAGGCCAGCTCAATTGATCCGGACGACCCGATCAAGCAACTCGACGTCAGTCTCCTGCAGGATCATGCCCTTGCGCCGCTGCTGGGTATCGACGATCCGCGCCGCAGCAAGCGCATCGCCTTCGTTGGAGGCATCCGGGGCACGGACGAACTGGAAAAACTTGTCGACGGTGGCGAGTTTGCCTGCGCGTTTTCCCTGTATCCGACGAGCATCGAGGACCTGATGAGCATCGCCGATGGCGGAGGCGCTATGCCGCCGAAGAGCACCTGGTTTGAGCCCAAGCTGCGCGACGGGATGTTCAGCCACCAAATTGGCTGATCAACCGGCCGCCGCCTCGCGGGCGCGCTCGAGGATCACTTCTGCAATGAACGGCTCGGTGCCGATGCTGGACGAGTACCAGACGCGTTTGCCGTTGCGCTCGGTGGGGTTGACCCAAGTTGGCTGGCCGTTGGCCAAGCGTTGTTGCACCCGCTTTTTCGGCTCACCCAGCTTGACCGGGATATCCTCGAGCGAGTGCAGGCCGTCGCTGATGAAAAACGGTACGATGACGATGTTCCGCGTGGCGGCCAGTTTGTAGCAAGACTCGACGCGCGGCTCTTCCTCTAGAAACACCGCTCGCACATCGGCGTACTCGTGCTTGGTCCCTATTAACTCAGCCTGCTGCTCGACGGCCTTTCGTGAGTCTTCATTTTTGCCGGTGCCATGCCCGGCGATGAACAGCGTTATGTCGTCTGGTTTTGGAGCATGGGGGAAGGGGTGCTGCTTCACGACATCCAGGGCTCGGGCCAGCAGTGCGGCGGTCATGCTCTCGTGCGTGCCGATCGGGGCGCAGTAGTGTAGCGTCTGCCCGCCTGCTTGGCGGACGCGAGCGACCGATGTGTCATCTTTTTTCCGAAAGCCAAGCTCACGGGGCAGCACTTCATTCGTGAAGTAACCTTCGCTGATGAATAGCGGCACGACGAACACGCGCTTCGCAGCGATGTCGCTCAACATGGTGTCCACATTGGGTTGCTGTTTGAGGAAACTGGCCCGGACCTCGGCGAACAACCGGCGCGAGCGCAGTTCGTCGGCGTGCTGGTGGGCCGTCTTGGCGGAGTCGGCGTTGAGCGTCGAGCCGTGCGCCACCAGGACAAGTGCGCTGTCTGAAAAATCGTCAGCCATGGCTGTGCAAACCGGAAGTGTACGCTTGGCTAAGCGCTTGGCCAAGTGGACAAAAAAACAGGCAGCGTTTCCGCTGCCTGTCATGATATGTTAACTGTGTCTGGGCTTATTCGCCCGGATCGGCGTCACCGTCGTCGTTGGCGTCGATGACTTCGTCACGCTTATTCTTGAACTCCTCTCGGATCTCCTTGAGTCGAGCGCGGACTTCCTCGCGGTTGCCCTTCATGCTTTCAACCCAGTCAGTCCGCAGGCCCTTCAACTGCTCCCGCAGGCCATCTTTGTCCTCATCCGAGGCATCTTTAAGTTGCTTGTGAAGATCCTTGACCTTCTCGTGCTGTTCCTTCGCGGCAGCCTGAAAGGCTTCACGCAATTCCTTGACCTTCTCATCGTCGCGAACCAGTTTTCCGAATGCGCCGCCTTTACCGCCTTTGCCCTTTATCTTGTGGCCTTTTTTCTTGGCATCCCCTTGATCCTTTTTGCGCTTTTCAAAGGCAGCCTTGAGGCGCTCTTTGATTTTTGCAATATCGATTTTCGGGCGTTCCTTGCCACCCTCCTTGACATCTCCAACGTCCGGCTTGCCCGGCTTTGGTTTTGCCTGTGCCTGCAATGACTCCGGCGTTGCCAACGCGATGCCGATGGCACTCACAATCAGTAGTGTTTTAATTTTCATAATCAGTTTCCTTTCAGTTTTTGCTTTAAATGGACGAGACCCCCTCGCCAATTGCCCAAGCGTAACGCAGGGTGCGTGCCAATTTATTCTCTCTAAATTAAGTTGTTTAAAATGAGATAGTTAAGTAATTAATGAATTGCTTGGATAAGTGGCTGAAAACCTTCTTTTGGGGATTATTCCCCAATTCTTTTGGCGTCATTTGGGAAATATTCCCCGATTCAGGCTGGATTGGCGAACGAATCATCTGGGCGCTTCTGAAAAACTCAAGAATAGGTATTGATATAAAACGGTAAATAATGTACAATGCGACCGTGAGGTATCGTGAAGCAACGCCACAATTGGATGTGTTCTCATTGTTGTCCCATGAGCAAGCTGTGACTCAGGTGATCAAAGGGATTAATAAACTAAGCAAAGTGATCGACTGGGAGTTGTTTCGGGAGGAACTCGAGTCGATTTTGGGCTATGCCCAAAGGGATTGGAGCAAGGGAGGGCGTCCGCCCATTGATCCGG
>DASCOW010000087.1:0-2534 GCA_036012205.1 Verrucomicrobiota bacterium | reverse complement strand
AAGGCCGGTGACAAGCGCATTGGCGGCACGGCGGTCGAGGGGGGGAAACCATTGTACGAGATTGTTTACGACCGCAACGACGGAGAGACCAAGCATGACCGGACCGGCGCTGTCACTGCGCCGGCATTTCCATTTGCTGCCAAGCACGAACCTTCTGCCAAGGGAAATCGTCGGGATGCTTTTGCCGCCTGGTTAACTGCGTCTGACAATCGATACTTTGCCAGGAGCTACGTAAACCGACTCTGGGGCTACCTGACAGGCACTGGCATCATTGAGCCGATCGACGATATCCGTGCTGGCAATCCTCCAACCAATCCGGAATTGCTCGACTGGCTGGCGAGGGAGTTTGTTGTGAGCAAGTTTGACGTGAGGCACCTAGTAAAGCTTATAACCAAGTCGCGTACGTACCAGCTGAGTGTGAAGACAAACAAATGGAACGAGGACGACACCATTAACTATTCGCATGCCAAGGCGCGTCGTTTGCCGGCTGAAGTGTTGCTCGACTCAATCTATCAGGTCACCGGTGCGGCAATCAAGTTTCCCGGTGTGCCAGAGGGCACTCGTGCCGCGCAGTTACCGGATGCCGGAGTGAAAATGGCCGATGGCTTCCTTGGAAACCTAGGCCGTCCTGCGCGAGAGAGCGCATGCGAGTGCGAGCGTTCGAACGATCTGCAGCTAGGCTCAATCATGGCGTTAGTCAGCGGTCCGACGGTGGACGACGCGCTCGGTTCGGCCGATAACGCGATCACCAAGTTGGTTGTCAGTCAGGAGGACAATGGGAAACTGATCGACGAGTTGTTCTTGCGTGTTCTGAACCGCCACGCCAAACCAACGGAACTCGAGGCAGCCAAGCGTACAATAGCCGACGTGCAGGCCGAGCATAAGGTTGCGCTTGACCAGTTAGCGAAGTTTGAAAAGGAGATTGCCTCCCGCGAGGCCGAACGGGCCAAGACGCGCGAAAAGGCCATTACCAAAGCCAAGGCTGAGCTTGAGGCTTATGAAATGGAGATCGCCCCGCGCGAGGCTGAGGCGGACAGCAAACAAAAAGAACGCATCGCCGCTGGCGAGACAGCACTCAAGGGGTACAACGATAGTTTGCCATCACGCTTGGTCAAGTGGGAGGAGGCTGCGGTCAAATCGACCCAATGGTTTGTACTTGACCCAGATGAACTTAAGGCGACCAACGGCAGTAAACTCGAGAAGCGCACCGATGGCGTTGTGTTCGCTAGTGGCAAGAACGAACGAACGATTTACACCGTCAATACTGACACAACATGGAGCGGCATCACCGGTGTGCGGCTAGAGGCACTAGCCGATGAAAAGCTGCCGAAGAAAGGTCCGGGCAGGGCCGACAATGACGGCAACTTCGTGTTGACGGAATTTAGCCTAAAAGCCATGGCCATGGGCGAAGGGCAGGGACGCAAGACGACAAAAGTTGCCTTCGCTGAGGCTAAGGCGGATTTTAGCCAACAGAACTTCGATGTAAAAAAAGCCATTGATGGAAAAGTGGATAATAGCGGATGGGCATCGAGTCCGAAGATCGGAGTTGATCGCACTGCAATCTTCATTCCGAAGGAGCCGTTTGGCGCCGAGGGTGGATCTCGGCTGACTTTTACGCTGAACCAAAATTACAACAGCAAGAAACACTCGATCGGCAAGTTTCGTCTGCTCGTTACCACAGACGAAAAAGTGGAGATAGGCCATCCATCCGACATTGGAGTGATACTAGCGCTTGCTGGTGACAAGCGGAGTGACGAGCAACTCAAGCGGATCACCGACTATTTCAAGTCGGTGGACAAGAATCTTGCGGCCAAGAAGAAGGAATTGGCTGAGGCAAAGAATCCACGGCTCGTCGATCCGAAGCTCAAGGGATTTAAGGATGGACTGGCCAACGCCGAGCAACCATTGACGATCGACCCGAAATTGGCGGAGCTGCGCCGGGCGGCAGAGTTGAGTACCACGCAGCAGGAGACCGTTCGCCTGACAGCAGCGCAGGACATTACCTGGGCGCTGATCAACAGCCCGGCGTTTCTGTTCAATCATTGACAAGCAAAAAATGCTAAATTGCGCTAAACAATTTTTTTAGTTTAAAAACAAGGCAAAAAAATGATCACTATACCAGGAGAACCCGGCAAGGACTTGTGCGATCCGCACTTGAAGGTAACACGGCGCGATCTGTTGAGGATTGGCGGTTCGAGCATGATGGGCCTTGGCTTGGCCAATATATTTAAGTTACAGGCACGGGCGACTGAGACTGGGCGTGTGGGCGGTCCCGGCTGGGGCAAGGCCAAACACGTCATTCTCTGCTATCTGCAGGGTGGTCCCAGCCATCTCGACTTGTGGGATCCAAAACCGGATTCACCGGAAAATGTACGCTCCATTTTCAAGCCGATTCCGACGAAGATTCCCGGCATCAACTTTACCGAGCTGTTGCCCAAACTGGCCAGAGTCAACGACAAGATGACCATGATTCGCTCGATGGGCTACACTCCCAACGGCCTGTTCAACCACACGGCAGCCATCTACCAGATGAT
>DASCOW010000086.1:0-3806 GCA_036012205.1 Verrucomicrobiota bacterium | reverse complement strand
GTTATCTGAACCTCTAGCTTGAGCGCCTCGACCGGGCAGGTAGACACCTTGATTATCATCACGATACATAAAAAGACTTAAGCTAGTTTGTTTCATATTACTGGCGCAAACCGCCTTAAGAGCACTTCCTTTGGCCTTGGCTAATGCCGGCAAGAGCATGGCCGCCAGGATGGCGATGATGGCGATGACCACCAGTAACTCTATCAGCGTGAAACCGCTTCGTTTGAATCGTGTTACTGTTTTCATTGTTATTCAGATTTACGTGGCGGGAAAGCTACCGCCAAGCCAAGCTCATCGCAACACTAATGAGTTAATTTGTTGGCGGATAAACCAGATGCCCGTCCGGGCCAAGCGGAATGCCCAACGCCACCCACAGGAGCAGCAAAACCGTCCAAACGAGGGTGAAAATGATGCTGAACGGCAACATCGTCGAGATCAGCGTACCCATGCCACCCTTGGGCGCGATATTTTTCATGAACGCCAGCATGATGACCATGTACGGGTTGAGTGGCGTGATGCAGTTGGTCACTGAGTCGCCGATGCGGTAAGCGCACTGCGTCAACTCCGGCGCGATGCCGACCATCATAAACATCGGGATGAAGATTGGCGCAAACATGGTGTACTTGGCTGACATCGACCCGACGAACATGTTGAAGCACATCGTCATCATGATGAACGCCACCAGCAGCATGGATGTCGGAAACGCCGCCTGACCAAGCGCCTGACCGCCGGTCATTGCTAACATTTTGTCCAAGCCGGAATATTTGAAATGCTCAACAAACTGCCCGGCGAAAAAAGCCATGACAATGATTGATGCCATGCCGGCCATCGACTCGGTCAGCAACCGGGTCACGTCGCGGTCGTTGCGAATCTTCTTCTGCAGTACGCCGTAAACAATTCCGGGGATAATGAAAATGATGAACACTAGCGGCACGATCGCCTTGACCCAGCGCGGAAATTTGTTGCTCGACGGCATCAGCAGCAAGTCGCCCTGCTCGACGCTCCCCTCCGGCGGCGACTGTCCCCCCGCCAACTCCACCACCTCTGCAGGCACCAACTGTGCGGAGTTGGAGGGTGACTCCATTTGGTAAGTGTAAAGCGGTGAGCCGGGAATGTTAATCAGCGACAACACCACCGCCAGCCCAGCGACAAACACTGCGGTGGAGATTTTCAGTGCACGCCAATCCTCCGGCGACAACTGTTGCTGCGCCAGATCGCTAGCATCCACCGGGGTAGGACCACCCTCCTCCGGCGACTTGGCAGTCAGACGTTTCTCGACAATCACATCGGCAACGAACCAGCCCGTGCCGCTCATCACCACAGTCGAGACGATCATGAACCACCAGTTGCAGGCAGGGTTCAGTTGATAGTCGGGGTCGATCACCTGCGCCCCGCCGTTGGCCAAGTCAGCCAGCATCGGCTCGAGGCTGGTGATGAACAGGTTCGCGTTGAAGCCAGCCGCCACCCCGGCGAACACCGCCGCCAAGCCGGCCAGCGGCGAGCGGCCGACGGCCTTGTACAATGCGGCGGCCAGAGGCGGCAGAATAATGTAGCCGGCGTCGGAGGTCAGCGACGACATGATGCCCATAAACACCACCGCCGGGGTCAGCAGTTGCTTGGGCACCACCATCAACATCGCCTTGAGAGCCGAGCCGATGAAACCGGTCCTCTCCGCGATCCCGATCCCGAGCATCCCCACCAGCACGATGCCAAGCGGGGCAAAGTTAATGAAATTCTTGACCATGCTTGAGATCGCCCAAAACAAGCCGTCCCGCGTCAGGATATTGTTGGCCTCGTACGTCTTGCCGGTGGCCACCCACTTGACCGATGTATCCACTTCCGACTCGCCATACACCGCTTGCCCAAGCGCGGCCGTCTCCGCTTGCTCGGGCAAACGTTCTTCAACAACCCACTGCGACTTGGCCACCACCGCCGAGGCGATCATCACCAGCACTGTACCAATGAAAAACAGCGTCGCCGGATCGGGCAGTCGGTTGCCTATGCGCTCGATCCAGCCCAGCCAGCCGCGGGGGCGATTTGCCTTTGTGAGGGATGCGGTTTGAGCCATGGGTACGTGAAATCGCGAATTCTGCCCAGACAGCCTCGCAGGTCAATTCTCGATTGCTTTTTGAACAACACAGCTTCAATCTCTGTCCACGTAAATGAGGATGAAAAACACCATCTCGCTAATCGCAGCAGTCGGCTTCCTGATTGGCCCGCTTGGCCAAGCGGTCGAGTTGTCTGAGAAGGACAGTGGCAAAATCGCCCGGGTCGTCGGCTTCCTTCTCTCCAACACCCACTTCAAACGCACCCCACTCAACGATGACATTTCGAAGGCGTTCCTCCGGAAATACATGGAGTCGCTCGACTACAGCCGCATGGTTTTTCTACAGACCGACTACGAGGAATTCGAGGCCAAATACGGCACACTGCTCGACAACCTGACCAAGCGCGGCGACGTCTCGCCGGCCTTCGAGATTCACAAACGCTACTTCACCCGGCTCAAGTCCGCGCACAGTTGGCTGGAGGATATCCTTTGGTCGGACTTTGATTTCACCATCGACGAGTTGTTCATCCCCAACCGAACCAAAGCTGACTGGCCCGCGACCGAGGCCAAGGCGCGCGACCTCTGGCGCAAGCGCATCAAGTACGAGGTGCTTGGCACCCGCCTCGGCAAACGCCGCGGCGTCGAAGCCATGAAGGCCAACGCCAACAACGGCGAAACAGTCAAAAAAGATGACGGCACGGCGATCAAGCCGTACGACATCAAGACCGAGAAGGAGAAAATCCTGCGCCGATACGAGCGCTTCCTTCGCGTCCGCACTGAAATGGACTCCGGCGACGTGCTGCAGGTGTACCTCACCGCCCTCTCCAACGGCTACGACCCCCACTCCGACTACTTTAGCCCGCGCGAGGCGGAGAACTTCGAGATCAACAACATCAAGCTCTCGCTCACCGGCATCGGTGCCCGCCTCCAGTGGGACGACGGCTACACCAAACTCGTCGAACTCGTCCCTGGCGGCCCGGCTATCCGAAGCAAACAACTCAAGCCCGGCGACCGGATTGTCGCCGTTGCCCAAGGGGAAGAAGGTGAACCACTCGATGTAGTTGAAATGGAACTCGACAAGGTCGTCGACAAGATTCGCGGCGAAAAAGGCACTATGGTTCGCCTGACCATCATCCCGGTGGACGCCGCAGACGACAGCGAAACCAAGGAGGTGCGGTTAATCCGGGACAAGATCAAACTGACTGACAGCCTGGCCAAGGGGCAAGTCATCGACTACCCCGGAGAAGACGGTTCGCAGCCGCGCTTGGGCATGATCAACCTGCCCCAGTTTTACCAAAACTGCGCCAGTGATGTGGCGATGATTCTCGAACGTTTCAAGCAGGAAGAAGTCACCGGCATCGTGCTGGATCTCCGCCACAACGGCGGCGGCCTGCTCCCCGAGGCCGTCAAGCTCGCCGGCCTGTTCATCGAGCAGGGCCCGATGGTGCAAGCCATCGACAGCCGACGCCGGAAACAGGTTTTGCAAGACAACGACACCAAGATCGGCTACGACGGCCCGATGATCGTCCTCGTCGGCAAACTCAGCGCCTCCGCCTCAGAAATCGTCGCCGCCGCCTTGCAGGACTACGGCCGGGCGCTCACCGTCGGCAGCCTCTCCACCCACGGCAAAGGCAGCGTCCAGACCGTCATGCCGCTCAACAACTGGGTGCGCCTACCCGACTCCGGCAAGCTCAAGCTTACGGTGTCGAAATTCTACCGTGTCGCCGGCGGCACCACCCAGAAACAGGGCGTCACCCCC
>DASCOW010000085.1:0-2265 GCA_036012205.1 Verrucomicrobiota bacterium | reverse complement strand
ACGGCCTGATCGTCGTGCAGGCGGCGGACACCTGGAAAAACCACAACGGCACCAACGAGCAGACGGAGGTGTACGAAGGGCAGCTAATCCTGACGCAGGCCAATTCGGAGGACTTCCACGCGAAGCTGGCCGGAGGGCCGTACATGAAATCGAGTGGCGGTACGATGTACGCGTCGTTTGATGTGGAGTTCACTGAGCTGCCCAGTGGTGACGGGAGTTACTTCGCGCATTTCCGGGATGACGGTTTTGGTTACCGGGCGCGCATAGTTGCACAGGCCACCGGCGCGGAGGGGGGCGCGTTCCGGATCGGTGTCACCTCGAAGGGCAAAGCGTCCACCGCCGTGATGGACAACGACCTTCATCTAGACACGGTTTACAAGGTTGTTATCGCAATGAGACTTGCAGACGCGAGCACGACGCTCTGGATCGACCCGGACGGCGGAGCGGCGGGAGGGGTCACCACGACCGACAATGGCTCTGCTGTGGATGTGACCGGTTTTGCCTTTCGACAGGCCAAAAACATCGGCGCGATGCTGATCGACAACCTGAAAACAGGGACAACACTGGGTGACGTGATCGACCGTGATGGGGGCGATGTCCTAACCATTCTCTCGCAACCGGTGTCGCAGACTGTGCTTACGGGCAAAACGATTTCATTCTCCGCCGTGGCCACCGGTGCGGAGCCGCTGGCATACCAGTGGAGCAAGGACGGGGTGGAAATTGAGGGCGCAACATCAAGCGCCTTCGAGCTGTCTGATGTCTCAGCGGATGATGCCGGTGACTATGTGGTAACGGTCAGCAATGCCGAAGGCAGCGTGGTGTCAAGCGACACCGCCACGCTGAAAGTGCAGGACTCGTCCAGTGGCGATGTAGTCACCATCAAGCATCTACGCTCGCTGGTGGATGATAACCACGAGCCGTCGGATACGGAGACCATCTTTACTGCCGAGGGCATTGTCACCTCGCACACGAACATGACCGGAGGCAGTCATTCGCTGTTTTATTTTCAAGACTCCACGGCCGGACTCGCGGTATATTTCCGCAGTGGCAAGTCGAGTCATCCGGAGCCCGGCGACAAGGTGCGCGTCTCTGCGCCGCTGGGCCATTTCAACGGCCTGCTGCAGTTTGTGCCGGACGCTGGCAATGCCATGCATCTGGTCAAGGTCATGAGTAGCGACAACGCCCTGCCAGAGCCGGCCAAGCTTGACTTCATGCAGTGGGATGACACGGCGGCGATGGAGGCGATCGAGGGCTCTCTTGTGGTCGCCAACGAGGTGGAGATCGGCAGCGGCGGCGGCTCGAAGTTTTCCGGTGGCACCAACTACACGCTGACTGATGCTAGCGGGATGACGTTCACCATGCGTATTGATTCGCGCATCAAGTCTATCATCGACCAGCCTTTCCCCGGCACGCCTGTGAGCGTCACCGGTGTGCTCTCGCAATACATGCGAGACCGGCCGCGCGAGGGCGGTTACCAATTGATGCCCACGCGTATCGAGGACATCTCCGGCCCGAAGCTACCAACAATTGAGTTCACGTTGAAATACGACAACCTTATTCGTCCCGGGCGGCCGGTCGAGAGTTCGCGCATCGATCATTTTCTGCTACCGGGCGAGACAGTGGTGATCGAGGCGTTCATTAAAAATCCGGCCGGGGGTGAGGTGGTCGTGACGCCGATGGGCGATTGGGTGCTCTCGGCAAACCCTGCTAAAGAAGTCACGGCCAAGCTGGTGATGACCGCCGGCAAGGCCGATGCCGGCGAGCCATTTGATCTGTGGCTTGAGGCGGAGAACAACGAAGGCGTGGCGACGCTGGAGTGGGACATTTACGTCCCCAGCGCAGCAGAGCAGCAAGTCGCCGTTACTGAGTATTTGGCCAACCCGACCGGCAAGGCGACGGATGGCCATTACAACCCGTTGCACCGCGAGACGCCGAGTGACTCGAACCGGATCAGCGTGGAGGATGAATTCATCGAGATCGCCAACCTTGGCCAAGCGGGCGTGGACCTGGCCGGCTGGAGTGTTTCCGATGCCGTGGCGATGCGGAGCAACTTTTACGAGGGCGATGTTCTGGCCAAGCGCGGCGCGGTGATCGTGTATGGAGGCCGGGCGTCCGGCTCCGAGCCGTTGCTTGGCGATGACGTGCTGGCGTTGCCGGCCACCGAGAGCACGAGTGGGCTGGGTCTCAACAACAGTGGGGACACAATTACGCTGCGAAACGCCGAAGGACACGTCATCGACCGCATCCAGTTCGGCAAGCCAACCG
>DASCOW010000084.1:0-6379 GCA_036012205.1 Verrucomicrobiota bacterium | reverse complement strand
TGACCGGCGACAACCCGCCGTCGCCATACGAGGCGGCATCGACGAATGAGTCCATCACGCCAGTAATCGAGTCGTCCATCGCGATGGTGACCGCGCCGGCGCGGCCGTTGCCGGCTTCGTTCGGGTACGAACGCGATTGCACGGAGCCTCCCTTTGCTTGGAACGACCCGCCACGGATGAGCACCTCGCCGCCGTCGCCACCGGCGGCCACGCTTCGGATGTTTCCGTCCTCCAAGGTGACCGTGCCGGCATTAATCCGGACATCGCCACCGGGCTCGCCCACCGGGCTGACAGTGCCGATGACACTCCCGCCAGATAGGTTCAGGCTGGCGGCGTCGATGCGGACATCGCCGCCGTTGCCGGTCAGTGCTGCGCCGCCGCTGCGGAAACTCACCTCACCGCCGATGATCGACAGACCTTGGCCGGTTTCGGACGAACCGGCTTGGCCAAGCGTTGCGCCGATGACCTGCAAGTCGCCACGTTCGGTGGTGATGAAGCCGACCGGCTTGGTTTCGGGAAGCGCATCGGCTGCGGTCTCCAGGTCAACCCTGCCCCCGCCATCGAACTCGACCGCATTGCCGGCAAACAGCGTCAACTCGCCCGCTTGGCTGAACTGCGCGTTGGGGCCGACCACGAAGCCGCTAGGGTTCATCAGGAGCAGGTCGATGGGATTCGCCCCGAGATCAATGGTCCCGTCCAGCACCGACGACTCGCCGCCGGTCACCCGCGCGATCACGCGCTGGTCGGAATCGCCAAGGTTCGCGAACAAAAGCTGCTGGCCGTTGAACAGCGAAAGCGAGGCCAGGCTGAAGTACCGGTTTTCGCCCTTGGCCAAACCGAGCGACCCATCAAGCGCCACGGCACCGCCAACCGCCGCAGCCGCGCCCCACGAGTCGTCCGTGGCCACGTTCATCGGCTGCACTTCGCCAAGTGTGCTGCCGGCCCCGCCAATCCAGCTATCGCCAATCGAAAACGACTTGGTGACGGCGAGCTCGGTTTGGCCAGCATCACCCGCACCGCGCACAGTAGTGTTGATGACGCTGGACTTAATCGCCACCGCCCCGCCGCCGACCGTGATGTCGTTGCCGTTCACGCCAGCGTCGATGGTGTTCATGCCGACGGAACTGATCTCAGAACCCTCGATCAGCAGCGACTGGCTACCAAGAATAGTGATCGACCCCGGTTGCCCGGCAACCTCGTCTGACAGCGTCAGGTTGCTGTTCTGGAATTGAACCACCGGGGCTGTCGCCGAGAAGGTTTGCCGCCCAACCGCGGACACGGTTTCCATTTCAAACTGGCTGTTGAGCAGTAGCAATTGCCCCGCCGCCATGAGCGTTAGATGGCTGTTCCGATCCTGCGAATCCTGCAGCCAGTGCGTCTCCGCCTCGATGGCCGTGTCGCTGAGCATCATCCCGCCGGCGGCCAGCTTCACCGACCCGTTCTGCATCGAGATCACAGTTTTGTCCTTCGCCACGAGGGTTTCGCTTGCGGTGATGTCAAGCGTCCCATAGCCAGACAGAAACACCGGCTCCGGCTTGTCTCGCAAGTAAATATCGCCCTGATTGTAAACCTTGGAAAAGTAGTTCGCGTGCTCAATCTTGGCCGTAGTCAACTCGACATACTTGGCTCTCAATGCGACATCCGCCCGGGCCGAGTGGACACCCGTGGCTGACACCGAGAGGGTCGAGTTTTGAATCCGCAAGAGATTGACCACGTCAACGTCCATCGCGCCGACGGCAGTCCCATCCGGCACGTCACCCGAGTTCATTTCGATCTTCGCGTTGTTCTGGAGAATCAGGTTTCCGGCATCGATGTCGATGGAGCCAACGGCGATGTTGTTGTTGTTAATTTCCGAGGTCCTGCCGCGTGTGCTGATCGCATTGTTGTCGATCAGGAGCGTCTCCCCCACCTTGACCTTGATCTCCCCGCCGTAGACATTGTTGTATCCCTCCTTGAGCAGGACGATCCCGCCTGTGCCGTACATGTGCAACTTGCCGGCGCTGACATCGACGAGGCGCGGATCTTTCGGCCCGCCAGTGATGCCGCTGGAGTACGGGGCGTTCGGCTTCCCAATTTGCAGGAGGCCGGCGACATCGACATCGATCTCGTCGGCCCGCAGGCCCGCGGCGTCGATCAGCATCCCGCCCGCCTTGACCGTCATTCTGCTCTCCGGGTTGGCGTCATAATCTGTCAGATCCACCTCGCCGTTGCTCTCAATCGTGATGACACCGTCGGCCTCCAACGACACGGTGCCGCCATACTGCGTGAATAGTTTGAAATGGCTGCCCTGTTCCCCAGGGGCAATGGCAATTCGCCCCGCCTTGAGACTGAGATGGCCGAACTGCTGCCCCTCCGGAAAACTGAACGGCGAGCCGGAATTTTTTTCGCGGTCGATCCCGACCTGCACCCGACTGCTGTTGAGCAGGCCGAATTCGCCGCCGAGGGAAATATCCGTCCCAAGCCCGCTGTCCACCCGTGAACCGCCGTCCACCGTCATATGACGCCCCGAGATTTCCAGCGTACTGGGCAGCCGGACGTTCCCGGCGAGCAGGCTGCCTTGTGCCAGCTTCAAGTCGCCGCCCAGCTTGAGGGTCGCCTCTGTCTCGTACCGCATGTTGCTCTTGAATAACTCGAACGTCGCCGCCTGGATGTCGATACTCGGGGAGCTCCAGGCACTGTTCTTTTCCAGCTTCATACCGCCGCCGAGTTGCACCGTCGAGGAACCGGCCTCGACCAGGCTCGCGCCAACGATGACCACGCCGCCCGTGAGCTTCAGCCCAGCGCGAGAATACAGGTAGCTCTGCTCCTCGAATCTCATTCCGTTTTGAGAGAGGATATCCACGCCACCCGTCGTTTCGCCGGACAGGCCGGAGCCGAACTGAATACGCGAGTTTTTCAGCAGCGTGACGCCCGACTGCAGCTTGATGCCTCCCGCTTGTCCAAGCGTGCCGTCGGCATCCTGTTGTGTAAGCGAGAACAGGCCGGCGCTCTTGAGATCGATCGTCGGCGCGGCAACGGTGATGCCGCCGGTGTTTCCCGCACCGGTGGCCAGGCTCAACAAGCCGGTTTCCTCGCCAAACGCCACGTCGCGGTTGCGGATGTTGTCGATAAACTCGCCCCGGTCGAGCCCCTCGCCGGTATCCGGCGTGGCGCTGGGGTTCTCGATCAACACCGGTCCCTTCGAACTGATAATCACCTTCCCGGAATCGCCGCCGGTCGACTCCGAGCGCAGTTGGCCTTCGCGGATCGTCACGGCGTCGGCCTCCATGATAATGCTCCCGGAATTGCCGTCGGCCGTCACCGAGGTCAACCGCGCCTTGTCAAGCAGCACCTCGCCACCAGCAACGTTAACCTGCCCAACGGTGACCAGGCGTGTCCCGTTGAAGGTGATCTTGCCGGCCGGGTTGCCGCCAAGGAAGCCGAACGCCTGCGGCGGCGACGCGGTAAACACGCTCTGGTCCGGGTTCGTTGCCAAAAACACGCCATCATTGCCCAAGTTGATCCGGTCACGAGAGGAAACGGTGAATGCTCCATCCACATCGACCCTCGCATTCTCGCCGAACAGGAAGCCGTTGGGGTTTAACAGATACAAATTAGACCCGGCGATGTCGGACTTAATGAGCCCATCAATCTCTGAAGTGCTTGCTCCGGTCACGCGACCGAGGATGTTATTGATAGTGTCCGGACCAGTAAACGTCGCCGACCCGCCGGTCTGCACGTTGAACTCAGTGAAACTGTGGAAAAGATTCCCCCCGATCATCTTGCCTATTGAGTTGGGGATCAGGAAGTCCGGTCCAGCCAGTGCGCCGCCTGTGCTGAATGAGTTGTCCACCACTACTTGGGCAAATGCTTGGCCAATTGCACCAAGCACCAAGCCAAGTGACAGTAATGCACCGTGCCTCATCTGGAAAATTCCGGTCATTCGGATCTGTAGGAACTAGGTAATTACGATGGTTTGGGTCAACAACAAACGGCGGGCACTCGCCCGCCGTTAATAAATATTTTAAGCAACTATCAGGTCAACCTTTGGTCTTGGCTGCGTTGTAGTCCAGTTCGGCCACTTCCGGCAAACCAACCTGTTTAAATAAATCGCCGCGCTCCTTAAGCAACGCCTTGTTACCTCGATCAGCACTTATCTTTTCGGTCAAGTCCTGCAGCATATCGTACCAAATGCCGTGCTTACCGTAGTCGTTAAAGTCCTTCATCGGCTCCTTGGCCTTGATGCGGCGGATGCCCCCAGTCGATGTGATGTCCAGCGAGCCCTGCAGCGGATTCGGGATGAGTGCCACGTTCCACTCGTAGTCAATCCCCTCCTCAAGCTTGATCCCCAAGTCGTCCAGCGAAATGCCGTGCACCCCGGCCTTGATTTTTTCCCAGCGACGCATTTGCACCAGAGTACGCTCGTCGCGGTTGACCGTGATCTCGAACTCAAACGAAGTGTCATCGGTCACGTAGTAGTAAAGCATTGGCGACTCCGACACCGTGAAACCGACCGACTCCGGTGTGAGCACGAATACAACCGGCATGGACATGAGATGATTAGCATCGTCCTCAGCACCACCACGCACACCGCCACCTACCCGCGCCTTCGGGGCACCAACCTGCGGCAACTGCAATCCACCACGCACACCGCCACCAACCCGCGCCTTGGGCGCACCGACTTGCGGCAGCATCAGGCCTCCTCGCACACCACCGCCAACCCGAGTCTTGGGCGCGCCGGTGTTTGGCAGCATCAGACCGCCTCGCACTCCGCCGCCAACTCGCGTCTTGGGCGCTCCGGTGTTTGGTAGCATCAGGCCACCCCTGACACCGCCACCAACCCGAGTCTTGGGTGCACCGGTGTTTGGCGGTGCAAAGAGCCCCAATTTTGGTTGTGCCATGGCCGTCGGGGAGAGCCACAAACACAAAGCAACAAAACTCACGACAGTCAGCAACATCATTCGGGCAGATTGAGTTTTTTCCATTTTCATAAACGTAATCAGCTAAAAGTTGTGCAGATAATGCTCCCGCCCCCCCTCTCTGTCAATCAGCTAAATGAAAAAAATTATAAGATTTCAGTCGATCTAAATTCATTTTGAACGCTTTGGTACGTTGCCCTGTCACAACTAACATGCCGCCATCGTGCAGGTTTGGTTAGTGCAATCATACACGGTGTCCGCTGCGGATTCGCCGAAGGCGGCCGTTTGTTCAAAAAATAAGGTGACGGGGTGCGATTGGCCTCCATCCCCGGAACTCGCGAAGCCATGTTTCACCGACATGGCTTCGCCCTTTTATTTCGCCCACTGCTCTGGCAGACTCATTCCCCACTAGATCAGGCTTATGACGACGGAGGAAATTGTGGAAAACTGGTTTGTCCCGCTCTCGACCACGGAATTGACCCTGCAGCAGGCGTACGACCAACTTAACGAATTCGGACTCGAACAGGATGATGTGCCACTGATCATCCAACTAATCGAGAACCCAAAGTACGACCTCCCTGGTCTGGACATCTTCCACGGCGCAACCAACCTTGAAACACATGATTATATCCACATTCTGCTCGGACGCGGCGTGCTCATCAAGGACGAGGCATTCGTACTCGGCTTCACCATGGGCAGCAGCAACCGCGTCACCACCACCGAGGAGAAATTGTTTAGCTTCGTCACCAAGCACCTTTACCCAAAGGGCTACACATTCACAGACGACGACTTGCACGTGTTCAAGGACGCTGTGCGACTGGGCTTCATCTCCGACTGCCAATCACTGGCCAAGGTCAATTACCGGCAATACCTCAACTGGCCGTTGCAAAAGATCCGAGACGACATCGGCATCGAAACCGACCTCCTCAAAGCCTACTACGACATCGAGGCCAAGCGCTATCCGGACATCAAGGAATGCACCCGCAACCTTACCGGCTTTTGAACTGTAACCGCTCACCCCATCGGACACAACCAAGGGTGTCCTTTAACTTACGACCATGACAAACAGCAGGAATTCAAACTTCCTGCTCAACGTCGGTCCGGATCGAAATGGTAAGATCATCCAACCCAGCATCAGGACCTTGGCGAAAACCGGGAAGATGCTGAAGACATTAAAACCCGCTAATCCCTCCAAATGAAAGTGTTTGTCAACCCGGGTACCTCCTTATGATCGTAAAACAATCTTCCCTCGCACCACTCGCCACTACGGCGTTCTGCTTGTTCCTCTCCGCGTTGTCATCATCCGGCACGCCTCGTTACAAAATGGCCAACCCAGACTTTACGTTGGGCGACAAGGCTCCCAAAGACGCAACCCACGACTGGACGCTTGGGGCCACAGGGGCACGCGGTTGGATGTTCAGTGACAAACTCGTCACTACGGACGCGCGGCAGATCGCCATCACCAAGGTGGAGAACAATTC
>DASCOW010000083.1:0-1382 GCA_036012205.1 Verrucomicrobiota bacterium | reverse complement strand
TGCGTTTGTCCTCGATTGTCTTGAGCACCTTGGCCTGCACACCCAGCGAGAGGCTCGCCAGTTCGTCGAGAAACAGTGTGCCTCCCTTGGCTGCCTCGAAGAGCCCCATGCGCGCCGTCTTGGCATCGGTGAACGCGCCGCGCTCGTGCCCGAACAGCTCCGACTCGGCAAGACTCTCCGGTAGCGCAGGGCAGTTGACTTCGACAAGCGGGCCGGCGGCACGCGGGCCGTGGTGGTGCAGCCATCGGGCAATGCTGGTTTTGCCGGTGCCGGTTTCGCCCTCGAGCAACACCGGCGACAGGTCGCTGCCAAGCCGCTCGTCTGCAGCTATGATCTTGTCGAGTTGACGGCGAAACGGGCCAAGCGCGTCGCCGAAGAAAAGGCGTTCGCCGGTGGTGGCGGGGTCGTGTCGCTCGTGCTCGGCCAGGCGGGCGGTTTGGCGGCTGGCCTTGGCGCGGTGCAGCACGAGCGGCAGCACGGCAGGGTCGACCGGCTTGAGGAGGTAATCCTGCGCTCCGTTCTTGATCGCTTCGACCGCGCCCTGCACGCCGCCTTCGGCGGTGCAGACGACGACGGCGGTGTTTGGGGAAAAAACGCCCTCGATCAACAGATCGGTGCCGAGGCCGTCGGGCAGGTTGACGTCGAGCAGCGCGAAGTCGAACGGCAGCGACTGGATCATGCGGCGCGCCTCGTCGAGTGTGCCGACGGCGGTCACGTCGGCGTCGTGCTGCTCGAGCGCGGCCGCCACCTGCTTGCGCAGGAGCGGCTCATCCTCGACCAGCAACACGCTGGCACTCTGCAGGGCGGAATCCGTCACGCGCCCAATGTCGGGGAGACATGGCTTCGCCGCCACCAAAAAATGCGCCCGCGTGGCCGGGTATTGCGAACTTGCGTGTCGTCTGACCAAACGATATGATTTTACCAGATTTTTTTCACGGCATGAAACGCAAATGGATCACCATCGGATTGTTGAGTGTGCTGATCTGCGTGCCGCTGTATCAGCTCGTCAGGGCACTGGTCAGCCTGAACCGTACCATCGTCATCGCCGGCGGGCCGGAGAAGGGTTTGTACCATCCGATCGCGCTCAGTCTCTCGAACGTAGTCACGCGCCTTGGCCGCAGCGCCACGGTGCAGACCACCGCCGGGTCGCTGGAAAACCTAAAATTGGTGGCGGAGGGCAAAGCCGACTTGGCGCTGTTCCAGCCTGGCTCCCGAGAAAACCTGATGGAGTTTGCCCCGGCGTTGCTGAAGAAGGAGGCGCAACGGATTGATCCCGCCCGGCTTAGGCAGGTGGCGTTTGTGGCCAATCTTTATTCGCAGCCGCTGCACATCGCCGTCCGGAGAGGCAGCGGCATCGAGACCTTGAGGGACTTGGAGGGCAA
>DASCOW010000082.1:0-3387 GCA_036012205.1 Verrucomicrobiota bacterium | reverse complement strand
GCAACCAGACACGGCACGAACGCGACGGCATCAGGTTTCGCAAGTTGGACTTGGTTCAAGACGAACTACCAGCCGTCGATGCCGTCTTATGCCGCGACTGCCTCGTTCACCTGTCGTTCGCCGACGCGCAGGCAGCTCTTGCCAACATTGCCCGCTCCGGGGCCAAGTGGCTGCTGACGACCAACTTCCCCGGCGTGGAGCGAAACGACAACATCGTCACCGGCCAATGGCGTCCACTCAACCTCACACGCCCCCCGTTCAACCTACCCGAGCCGCGCATGTGCATCGCCGAAAATTGCACAGAAACCGAGTTCGCCGATAAATTGCTGGGTGTGTGGCCAAGCACAGATCTGCATCAAGCTGGGCGTTCGTGACAATCCATCGCGCGCGGCCAAGCGCGATCAGCGGGGCCGGCGTTCGGGATTTGGTCGCAGTTCAACCTCGTCGAGCTTTCCGTTGTCGTTGCGGTCGAGCGACTTTAACCGGGCGACGGCTTGCTCGATTTCGCGGGTTGAAATCTCGCCGTTCTTGTCCCGATCCAGTACGTCCATCGCCGGGAGCATTTGCGTGATTCGCTGCGGGCCCCCGGTGGGATTAGACGGACGACGGCGCTTTTCTCGGCTGGCAATTGGTTCGCCTTTGCTTTTGCCTGCCAACTGGGAGTTCACAGACTCGATGCGCCGGGTGATGAATGGTTTGATAGCCAGCACTCGTCGGTTCACCGCCCGATTGATGCCTTCGCTGTCGCCGTTGATGCCCATCCGGAGTCCCTCCGATCCGGGGCCATCAGTATCCTTTTTCACATGCAGAGCGATGGCCTTTTCGAATTCCGCAATGCGCGCAAAGTATTTCTTTTCGGTGAAATCATTCTTCATCAATTTGGTCACGGCATTTCTGTAAAGCTTTGGGAATTGTTCGGTCGCAAACAATCGTTCGACAATGCGGCGGCGTGAGATCCACGGGCGATCGATGTCCCATTTGACCAGCATCTCCGGCGATCGTCCCATGGTGAAGGTACCGAACGTCTCGTTCAGATCCCACGGCAACATCCGCAGCTTGCCGTCGGCCTTGTCCATCAATAGATAGTAGTTGTGCGGCATGCCGATGTAGCTGTCGATATTTACCAGGATCGAGGTCGCGGCGAGGTAGCCGGCGAACTGTTCGAGATTCATCCGCTTGCCGATCTCGCGGACGAACTCGTCGTCCGATCCTTGCTCTACCAACTTGAGCAGCTCGGCGAACCGCCGGATTTGGTCCACGTTCTTTTCTCCTACTTTGATGTTGTAGCGCTCGTAGGCTTTTGGTTCTTCTCCCAGATAACGCCAGTCATCCAACGACTCCGGTTTCATCAACAGACTCCCTTTCGAGGCCTTGCCCAGGTTTTGCTCGATGTAACGATCATCCACCTGCTCGATGATCACGTAGATACCCAGCGGTTTTTTCTCCGCCAAGCCTTCGATTGTCAGCGTGACAGCGGCCCAGCCGACACCAGGAGTGGGCATCCCGGCGGCGCGGTACAGTTCGTAGCCGAGTTTTTCCTTCATGAATGCCGAGTCGATGAAGGCGTTGGAGAAATTAAGCTTGGTGCGTCCGTGCAGTTTCTGGCCCTTGACGAACCGGTTGGTGTCGATCTTGAACGGCCGCTTCAGGCCGCGCGAAGCAAAGCGATAGGACGAATTGCCCTTGAACCGCATGCCGGTGTCTGGAAACGACTGGCCGTCGATGACCACCTCTGCCTTGGCATAGGGAAACTGGTTGCCGAAGTCCACCCGAGGACCGTCTTCGCCGGGGCGACGTTCGCGTTGTCGAGGTTGCATTGCGTCCCATGCTTCGCGTGTGATGGAGATCTGAACGTCGAGCACGTGGTTCTCGGCATAGACCGAGTTCCAGAACGCTGCATCGCCTTTTCTGTTGTCAGAAGATTTCTCCGCCGCTTGGCCATGCGGTGCGAAAGTTATAAAAAATGCCGTTAATAACCCAGATAAGTAACGTACTAATCGCATGGTCTGCTTATGACTCATAAATGAATTTTAAAGTTACAATTTTCTCGCGACAAGGCGGCACAAAGTCAGGCGAGTAAAGAAAGTCGTTTCAAGATGGGTATGAGGAAAGACTAACATCATCTTCAGACAACCGAATATCAATAACCGTTTCAAAAAAAGGCATACAAAAAACTAGCCCGTCAGCACCCCTTGGCCAAGTGTTATTGGGGGAATGACTCTAGTTTATGGCACATCCAAAAACGGGGTGATCAAACAAAGAATGCCAAGCGGTAAATAAACCAAACGCTTGGCCGCGTGGTTACTCCAGCATCTTGGTCCAGTTTATGAATTCGTGATGCTGATCGGCTTGGAAACGGTTTGTGTCGTCAGGGGCAATCCAACTCAATGAGCCTTTGGCGTTGCGAGGCCTGGCTGATCGGACTTTTTCGATGACTTCGGCTACTGCGCTGAAATCGGCATAACGATCACCCTTGGGTGTGACAACCAAACACGGCTTCGGCAGCACAAGACCCAGCACGTCATCGTAGTCGAACGGCATTTCGATCTCTCGTCCATCGAAAAGACCAAGGCGCGGTTGCAATGCGTGCAGTTCCCAGAGTCGCCGGTTGCCGCCGGTCCTCTTGGCATTCCCAGCATTTCGCAACGGTGTCCACCCACTGAAACAAGCCACGCCAGCGACGCGGTCATCGAGCGCACCGGCATACATCGCAGTCAGCGCGCCGCTCGAATAGCCGAGCAGGAATACCCGCTTGGGGTTGAACTCGGGGATCGCACTTTTTGCTGCACCCCTCCCCTCGACGGCGAAACTCACAGCAGCCCGCGCGTCCATCACCATCCGGCCAAGTTTCGACCAGCCCGGATGGTTTTTGTAAAAGTCGCGTCCCTCGAGCAGTCGCAGGCCGAAGCCGCACTGATCGTACGCGATGACGGCAAAACCGTTCTCGGCCAGGCGATGGTAAACCGTGGTTCCCTGCACTCCATAGCCTTCGTTGTAGCCGCTGTGATAGGAGAGCGGATGCAGCCAGACGACAACCGGCATGGATCTCGTCAACCCGTCCTTAAAAAACAGGTTGCCGCGGACATCGTGGCCAAAGCGGATTGGTACCCGGCGCACGCCTTTGGGCGTCCAGCGGTCGTGCGTCATCAAACTCGACTCAGCATCAGTGTGAAAATTCTCTTGGTCGACCGGCGGCAAAGTTCTCGGAGCTTGGCCAAGCGACCATTTGACGCGTTCGATGGCAGGAACTTCTTTTGCGATAGCCAGAGTGGCGACATCCTGTTGAGTTCGCCACTGTTTCCAGTCGAAGTCGTGGATCAATTCCTCTGGGAAGTCGCTGTGCTTGGCCACACCGCGGCCAAAAGCCAAGTCCATCCAGTCGAGGTT
>DASCOW010000081.1:0-6127 GCA_036012205.1 Verrucomicrobiota bacterium | reverse complement strand
CACTACCAACTCGGCTGTGTGCTCGCCTCGATGGATCGCAAGGTGGATGCGATTGAGCAGTTCAAAATCATTTACGAGCGCGACATAGGCTACCGCGATGTTGCCGAACGGGTGGATGCCCACTACGCCAACCTTGGATAGGCGGCGTACGGATACGATGAAATCAATGACCGGCTACGGGCGCGGCGAGTGCACGGCGAAAGGCGTACGCATCACCGTCGAGTTGAACACAGTGAACCGGAAGCAGGCCGAAGTCTCGCTTGGGATTCCGACAGAGCTTGAGTCTGCCGAGTCGGAATTGCGTGACATGATCCTCGCCTCTGTCTCCCGGGGGCGGGTCAACTGCCGGATCATGTTGCAGCAATCGAAGGCGGACCGGTCGGTTTCGGTTGTCATCAACGAGAGGCAGGTCATGGCGTATCGCCGTGAACTGGGCAGATTGGCCAAGTCGCTGAAGGTGCCAGACAACCTTTCGCTCGAGAGCCTCCTGCGGTTGCCCGGTGTGCTGGAGGCTCCCGAGGCAACGGGTGATACCAAGGTGTTTCGCGCTCCGGCAAAGCGTGCGCTTGGGCAGGCGCTCGAGGCGTTGCAGGCCATGCGCGGGAAGGAGGGCGCCAACTTGGGCCGGGATTTAGCCAAGCGCTTGGCTGGCCTGAAACGCCTGGCTAGGCGGGTGAGCAAGCGCGCTCCGCAAGTGTTGAAACATCACCGAGATCGGTTGATCGAACGGTTGCATAGCGCCAGCGTTGAGTTGCCCGAGATGGACGACGAGCGCCTGCTTCGGGAGATCGTCTATTACACAGACCGGATGGATATCACTGAGGAGTTGATCCGTCTCGACAGCCACTTTGGCCAAGTAGAGGCTTGTCTGTCTGCCACCGCGCCGGTGGGGCGCAAGCTTGACTTTTTGGCGCAGGAAATGTTCCGGGAGATCAATACAATCGGCTCAAAGGCCAACGACGCAGCCATCTCTAGTGAAGTTGTTGCCATGAAAACCGAACTAGAAAAAATCCGTGAGCAGGTGCAGAACGTCGAATGAGTGGCACCGCATCCAGCACGTCTCTTGTAGTGGTGGTCTCCGCGCCGTCCGGCGCCGGCAAGACCACACTTTGCGACAATATGCGCGCTGCGCTGCCAAACGCGCGCCGCGCGGTGACCTGCACCACACGCGCACCGCGCGACGGCGAGATGGATGGTGTGGATTATTATTTCCTCGGAGAGGAAGAGTTTCTCGCCAGGGTGGAAGGAGGGGAGTTTTTGGAAAACGCCATCGTGCATGGCAACCATTACGGTGTGCTCAAGTCGGAGCTGCGGGCCAAGCTCGCCGAGGGGAACGATGTGCTGCTCAACATCGACATACAGGGCGCGGCAACCATCCGCGAACGAGCAGCGACCGATCCGGTGCTGAGCCAGTCACTGGTCACGGTGTTCCTGTTTCCCCCAAGTCTCGATGAACTCGAAAGGCGACTCCGCGATCGTGGCACCGACTCGACTGAAATCATCGCCGGCCGCCTGGCCATCGCGAAGGATGAGATGGCCAGGGCCGGGGAATTCGACCACACACTGATCAGTCAAACCCGCGAGGCCGATGTTGAGCGGATGCTTCGCATCATCGAAAACGTCCGCTTGGCCAAGCAAAAACATGTCAAGGCCGATGAGTGAATTAAAAACAATTGTATTGGGGGTGTCCGGTTCAATCGCCGCGCACAAGGCGATCGACTTGGCGAGCCAGTTGACCAAGGCCAGGTGCGTGGTGGACGTGGTGCTGACGAGGGATGCACAGGAGTTCGTCAAACCGCTGCCTTTCCAGACACTCACCCGCCGGCGCGTGATCACCAGCTTGTACGACGAGGAGGAAACCGGCGTGGCCCATGTTCGCGCCGCTGCCGAGGCGGATTTGCTGCTGCTCGCCCCGGCGACTGCCAACACCCTAGCCAGATTGGCCAACGGTTTGGCTGGCGATGCGCTGGGCTGCATTGCGCTGGCATTGCGGCCCGAGGCCAAGTTGCTGCTGGCTCCCGCGATGAATGTCAATATGTGGCGTCATCCTGCCACCGAGGCCAATGTGGCGGCGTTGACAGAACGGGGTGCGGAGTTCATCGGGCCGGACGAGGGGATGCTCTCCTGTGGTTACGAGGGGATCGGGCGGCTTTGGCCAGTGGACGAGATCGCTGAGCGAGCCTTGGAATTGCTGGGTGTGGCCCGGGCAAACGACTGATGGCATGGCCTCAAACGGGGGCAATAAGACGTGGATAGACTGGTGGCGCCTGTCCCAGTTGTTCAAGTCTGTTGCGCCCGACGATGGGGCGCAGCGCGCGCGGATCCATTTTATGGAGCGCAACACCGTCCTGCCGGTCAAGGTGATCTACTTTCTCGTTCTCATTTTTTATCTCTACTTTATTGAGTGGCCGGAGATGGACTCCGACCGCGTGCGTTGGACGTTGTTGCGGACGATCCAGTGGTTTTTTGTCTTCTGTCTTGTTGTCAATGTGGCAATCGGCGTGATGCTTATCCGGATGGAGGAGTTTTCCACGAAGGTGCTTCGCGAGGTGGTGTTCTCCATTTGCCTGTTTGACGCTCTGCTGCTGGCGATGATGACTGAGTTGACCGGTGGCTTTGAGAGCTTCCTGTTTTGGATGTTCCTAGGACTTCAGGTTCGCAACGCAATCAGCATGCCGATCGCGACGACGCAGATCGTGGCCAATCTTTCCGTCAGCATTATTTACCTGTGTGCGGGTGTGTTCGACATCATCGTTGCCCGTTCGGAGGAGGAACTCGAGAACATCACCGGAGAACCGGTGATGCTGCGAGCGTTGCTGCTGGTGTTGATGACAGTGTGTGGATACGGCCTGCAGGTGTTGATCGACAAGCAAAGCCGCATGGAGGCCGAGGAGGATGAGTTCGACCGGCGGCAAAGCCAGCTTCAGGCATCGGGGCGACTTGCGGCGGAGATTGCGCATCAGGTGAAGAACCCGCTTGGCATCATCAACAACGCCGCGTTTGCGCTTGGCCCGACCGTTGAGGGGAATGACTTGGCCAAGCGCCAAGTCGGCCTAATTCGCGAAGAGGTCAACAAGGCCGACCAGATCATAACCAAGCTGATGGGCTACGCCCAGTTGGTTGAGGGGCGCTTGGCCAAACTCGATATCAACGAGATGCTAGATGCCGCCATCCTGCAGGCGTTCCCGACGGGCAGCAAGTTCAGCACCCGCATCCGGCGTGAGTACGGAATCGCCCTGCCGCCCCTGCTTGCCCAGCCCGAGCATGTTAGCGAAGTGTTCGTCAATATCATCCAAAACGCTAGGGAGGTGCTTCGAGGCAAGGGAGAAATCCGGATCAAAACCAGCTATGAGGGCGATTACACCTTTCGGGTGAGCGTTGAGGACAACGGCCCCGGAATTCCTCCTGAGCAGCTCAATTCGGTCTTTGAACCGTACCACACCACCAAGGAAAAGGGCACCGGGCTTGGTTTGGCCATCGTCAAGCACAACACCGAGTTGTACGGCGGTATGGTAAAAATCGAATCTGAACTTGGAAAATACACCCGTTTCAATCTAGTATTTCCGGGAAGGACGACACTCAAGCTCCAGTCTTCGTGAAAACAAATCTTAAGCTATTGGTCGTGGATGACGAGCGCAACATGCGCGACTCGCTCAAGACAGTTCTCGAGTCCCGGGGTTATCAGGTGGACACTGTCGAGACGGCGGAGGATGGATTGAAGGGCATTGAGTCATCCTCTTACTTCATGGTCATCACGGATGCTCGCCTCGAGGGAATGAGCGGATACGAGTTTTTACGGGAGACTTATGAGCGATGGCCGGATCTGCCGGTGCTGATGATCACCGCCTACGCCACGCCGAAGCTGGCGGTGGAGGCGATCCAGACCGGCGCCATCGACTATCTGTCCAAGCCGTTCGAACCGGAGGAACTGCTGCACTCCGTCAACCGCTGTGCCGAGCGGCATTTGCTCATTCGTCAAAACGAAAAACTCAAGGCACGCCTACCGCATGGCTATCAGTTGGACGATATCATCGGCAACTGTCAAAGCCTGAAGGAACTGCGGGAGATGATCCGGACAGTTGGTCCGACCGAGGCAACCATCCTGATACTTGGCGAGAGCGGCACCGGCAAGGAGTTGATCGCTGGGGCCATACACCACTCCAGCCAGCGTCGTGAAGAGACATATGTGCGCCTCAATTGCGCGGCCATCCCGGAGACACTGCTCGAGAGCGAACTGTTCGGACACGAAAAGGGCTCCTTCACCGGCGCGGTGAAACAGAAGACCGGTCAGGTGGAGGAGGCCAACGGCGGTACCCTGTTCCTCGATGAAATCGGCGAGATGTCCCGATCCCTTCAGGCCAAGCTGCTGCGATTTCTCGAGGATGGCACATTTGTTCGGGTAGGAGGAACAGAGGAGCTCCGGGTGGATGTTCGGATCATTGCGGCGACCAACCGTGACATCATCGACGCCATCGAGAACGGTGATTTCAGGGAGGACCTCTATCATCGATTGAATGTGGTTCAGTTGAGAGTCTCGCCACTGCGGGATCGTGAAGGAGATGTCGTCTTGTTGGCCGAGCATTTTCTGTCTGGATTTGGCAGGAAGATGAACAAGCAGTTTCAGCCACTATCCAGCGAGGTGAATTACATGCTGGAGAACCACCATTGGCCGGGCAACGTCCGTGAGTTGCGGAACACGATGGAGCGAGCAGTGATCCTCTCAACCTCCGATGTGATCCATCCCGTCAACCTGCCTGACTTTCGGCTTGAGACGCGCCTTCGCAAGGAGGATGACTCCGCTTCGTCCTATGACGGACTTTCACTCGAGGAGGCGCTTGCCTCATTCGAGCGCGACATGATCCGAGTGGAACTTGCGCGCAACGATAAGAACCTCAGTCGAACCGCGCAGAAACTGGGGATCAGTCGTCACGCCCTGCGCTACCGCATGACGCGCCTTCAATTCACCGATGAGGCTGACTCTGAAGTGGAGAACAGCCCAAGCGACAAATGAATCATTTCACAGAACTTACGATCCGAGCGTTGGCCTTGTTGAATACCGGTTCGCCAAATCCGGGCGGTGGTTTTTTGGATGCGCTCCAGGGTCCGTTGCTCATTCTTGCCGTTGCGCTTGGTTTGGCTCTAATGATTGCGCTTGTCACTATGATTCTCCATCAGGACGGGAGAGGCAAGTCATCCCGGCGCAGCCGTTCCGCCCGACTGACAACGGCCAAGCGGACAGCTCCCGGCGAGGAAGGCGAGAGGCGTAAGAAGCGTCGTCGCCATAAACGCCGCCGTCGCCAGCACCGAAAACGCAATCCAACCTTGTCCGAGACCGGTGGGCTGCCACCGAAGAGTGACGCAGCCGCTGCTGAGGGCGAAAATGCGGAACAGAGGTAGTGACTCACCCCACTCAGAGCCAGCTAATTACAGCAAAAAGCGGCTCCAATCTGGCAGCCGCATTTTTTTTGCTCTCCAAGGCGAGACGCAACGGGATGGCTGCGCTTTATGCTTTCTGTCGCGAGGTTGATGACGTCGCTGACAACGACGCCGTGTCGGTGGCGGAGCGCGCTGAAAGTCTGCAACTATGGCGGGAGGACATCCGCCGGGCGTGCGAGTGGGGCGAGCCCAAGTTTCGAGTTTGCAGTGAACTGCGCCCGTTTATTCGCGAGTACAATTTACCGTTTAGTTTGTTTGACGAGTTGCTCGTCGGGATGGAGTCCGACTTGGAGAAAAACCGTTACAGGGACTTGGACGAGCTGAAACTCTACTGCCACCGCGCCGCTTCGGTGGTGGGTTTGCTGAGCCTTCGTGTGTTCGGTTGTGAAGTGGATGCGGCGCAGCGTTATGCCGAGAACCTTGGCCAAGCGCTGCAGTTGACGAACATCCTGCGCCATGTGAGCGAGGATGCGGAACGGGGCAGGATTTATCTTCCACAGTCGATTCTGAACAAACACTCGGTAGCCGAGGCTGATGTTCTCGAGGGCCGTTTTACGGTTGGTTACGAAAACGCAGCGCAGGAGATCGCCGAACGCACCTGGGCTCATTACCGCTTGGCCAGAGAGGCGTTCCCTCATCAGCACAAGCGACAACTTGTTGCCTCCGAAGCCATGGCTGCCATCTATTGGAG
>DASCOW010000080.1:0-1331 GCA_036012205.1 Verrucomicrobiota bacterium | reverse complement strand
CTTACCGTCCGTGATGGTCCAAGCCCGGTTTCGATCTCAAGCCGCAGTTGCGCGCCAACTCCGTGCCGGTTTCTCCCTTCATTCTGGAGAACGACTCGAACTCCGCGGCGCTTGATTTGGTTCAGGAACAGTTTGGGTTTGGCTCCGTTTTGACAAACGACCAGATCCGTCCTTCCGTCATGATTAAAGTCCGCCGCGGCAGCACTCCGCCCTTCGCCGAACACGGCCAATGCGCTCTCACTGATGTCCGCAGCCTCGAATGCTCCGGTACCGTCTCCAAGCAGCAACACTCCAAAACCGGCATCCTGCCGGGATTCCTCGCTGTGGACGCTGAAAACATTTTGGCTTAATGCGATGTCTTCCGAACCGTCATTGTCAAAATCGGCCACCACCGGCGAGAAGGCGGAGGAGAATTGAGCCTCTGCTGGAAGTGTTTTAGCTTCGAAGTGACCGTCGCGCTGTACGAACACTGTGCTCTCGAGCGTTGTGATTTCCACACGCTGAGTGTTGCCCAGTCGAAGCGGAACGAACAACTCATCGATTGTTAACTGAGCGTAGTGATCGTAGCTGCGGAGGTACTCGGCAAGCCATGGCAGTGCACTGTTCATTGTCGCGAGATTCCGCCGCGGGAGGAGCCTACCGTCGGCGCCACGTTCGGTCTCGATGATTTCCCGGTTGCCGTCCTCGTCCAGATCGCCGTGATAGAGCACGAGCGGGACCTCGACGGACGCCTCGCAACCTGAATTGGATCCGCGGTTGGCCGCGACAAAATCCATGCGCCCATCTCCGTTGAAGTCTCCCGTGTCGATCCCCCGCCAAAATCCTGTAAACTTGGCCAAGCCATATAATTCAGTGCGGTCGGCAAATCCCTCCCCGGTGTTGATGAATACTTTAGGCGTACCCCAGTCACAGGCAAGAAGCAGATCCGGCAGAGGATCGGAATTGATGTTGGAGAACACAGCACCAGCAACCAAGCCGACGTTTTGCAGGGCATCCGACCACTTGGAACTCTCGTTCCAGCCATCCTCTTCACGCAGGAAGATCCACGAATCTGCAGGCATCGGGTAATTGTTCGGAATGACCCGTGCACCAATGAACAAATCAAGATCACCATCGCCGTCGACATCGGCCATGGCCATCGACCCGGCACTGGCAGCCTTTGCCTTGATGGATTGTTGTGGTGCCCCGCCAGTTTGACTGATCGTGGCCATGTCACCAAACGCCAAGCCGTCGTCGTAGTTGGAAAACGCCTGCGCAAGGTTACCGTCATCAACTAAAACAGAGAGGACGTCACGCGGGCTTGCCCGGGTCTGCATCCCAAATTCATAAAG
>DASCOW010000079.1:0-10256 GCA_036012205.1 Verrucomicrobiota bacterium | reverse complement strand
CCCGCCCACGCGCCCCAGACGTTGTAGCCGTAACTCATGAAACTGCTGCCGCCAGGGATGAGTCGCACTTCGCCCTTGAGGTAGCCATCCTCAGCCGGTTGGCTGCCCCTGAATTTCACCTTCCACTGGGCCTTGTCGGGGGCCGAGGGGCATTTAAAAAGCTCGGTGCTCTGGGCATTGGCCCCACCGAGGTATTGGCGGATTTGCGACGGCCAAATCCAAGAGGAGCCTCGGTTGCCATTGATGCCGACCGGGTAGTGTTCGAAGTCGTCCGAGAAGGCGATGAGGCCGATACCCATCTGCCGCAGGTTACTGGAACACTTTGCACCGGTGGCCTTGCTTTTGGCCTTGGCTAAGGCAGGCAGCAACATGCTGGCAAGGATCGCGATGATGGCGATCACCACCAGCAATTCGATAAGAGTGAAGCCAGAGCAGTTTTGCCGCAGTGTTTGCATTGGGACGAACAGCGGTAGGCTGTTCCGCTTGGCCAAGTGGCGCAAGTCTTTTGGCTACTTTTCGATAATGAGATTGTCGCGGAGTTTGCCGTCGGTGTCGTAGGATCGGTACACGAGGCGGTTGCCGCTGATCTGGATGTCGAGCACCTGGAAGGTTGAGACGTTGGTCATGCCGAATTCGGTGTATTCGAGTGGATCTTGTTCGTAATATTTCGTGCCGGACACAGAGACGATGTACACGGTGCCCTCGGCGGTGCTGGCGGCTTTTTTTTGATCCTTCATCGGGTAGGTTCGCAGATAGGCGTGGTCGTGCCCCTGCAAGGCCATGTCGAGGTGGTATTTGTCGAACAGCGTCGTCCAGTGCTCGCGGATGCTGGGATTGTCCCGCTCTGGCTTGGAAGAGTAGGCGGGGTGGTGGTACACGGCGAATTTCCACGTTGCGGTGCTGGTTTTCAGCGCCTCCTCCAGCCAAGCCGACTGGCTTTCCGGCGTCAGGTTGCTGTCGAGCACGAAAAACTCGGCATTGCTGTAGCGGAAGGTGTACGCGCGTTCCGGCTCAATGCCTTCCGGGCCGTTTTTCGGGAGATCGAACATCTGCAGGTACAGGCCGGGGTGGCCGCCCTGATTCTCGTGGTTGCCGATGGCGGGGACGACGGGGCGACGATCATAGATGCCTCGCGAGTTGTGAAACAGGCTGTCCCAGTCGTCGCGTTCGTTGCCCCGGTTCACGAGGTCGCCGGCCATGATGTAAAATGCAGCGTCGGGTCGCTGCCGGTATGCGTTGTGGACGAGGCTGCCCCAGCGGTCGAGCCCGTTCTGCGCGTCGCCCATGTACACGAACGCGAATGGCTCCGTCCGCCCCGGTGCGGTGGTGAACTCGGCCATCTCCGACCAGCCACTGTCCGAGCCGTCGCCGACGGAGTACAAGTAGGCTGTCCCCGGTTCTAGCCCGGTGAGGGTGGCTGTGTGCCGATGGACGAGGGGATCGTTCATCAGGTTGGCATCCTCCAACTTGATCGTACTGGCTTCGGTCAACTGGGGCTTGGCGGGTTGAAACCGTTTGTAGGCTGTTTTTTTAACCCACTGAATCTGGCCTTTGGCCACGCTTGGCCCGGTGCGCCATTGGATGGTTTGGGTCGTCTTTGGATCGCCGCTCCACGTCAGGATGACTTGATCCGGCTTGGCCAAGGCCGGGTGGTTTGTGTTGCGGAACAGGTTGATCAATTTGGCGTCGTCACGGCTTTCGTACTGGGTGCGAATCACAGTAAGGTCGGAGAGCACGCCGGGCAGCACAGGCAGCTTGGGCATTGTCTCGGGGCGATCGACGTATGGCTGGATGCCATCCTGCAACGCGCCGACGCGGAGCTGGCCGGGGTAGAGTTCGGTGACCTCCAGCTTCGGCTCTTTCTTGAGCGGTATCATCGCCACGATATAGTGGGAATCTCCACCGGTCAGCGAGTTGACGCCAAGGCCGATCCGACCGGCCTCAAAGTCCTTCATCCAAAAATCCGTATCCGTGTCCTGTATGGTGATTTTAAAGCCCATTGGGGTGAAGCTACGTTCTTTCAGCCAGAACGGCTTGTCGCCCAGATCAGCGTCACGGATGATGATCACTTTTACCGGCACGTTAACGCGAAAGGTAACGTGCTCGGTCGCCAGGATGTGAAGTTCATTTTTCGTTAGCAACGATTTGGCCTTGGCGGCGCTCATCGCGATCAATTCTTTTTGAGGGACGGTTTTGCGGAAGCGATCAATGATGCCGGCTACTGTGTCGTGCACTGATGGGTGAGGTCCGACGTGCGCTTGGCCAAGCGGGGTGGAGAACAAAAGAGCGACCAAGATCGTGTACGGATATTTCTTTTCCATGGTTGCAAACATGTGATTATTGAACCGGCAGGAAGCGTTAAGGTTATCGTGCCCATCAGTGGGCGCAGACGGTATTCCACTTGGTCTGGCAATGCACGACCAAATCACCGATCGCGGAAAAAGGGAGTTGCATCGATTGGCCATGCGGGCAACATCCGCCGCAGACGACTGGGAGCCATGTTGAGTATTTATGGAAATTCTTCCGGCCGATTTTGTGACGGTGTCAGTCGCCGGAATTTTCTCAAGATTGGCGGGCTGAGCATGGGGGGATTGGCGTTGCCGGAGTTGCTGCGGGTGTCGGCGGCCTCGGGCGGGGGCAGGCGCGAGAAATCCATCATCATGATTTACCTGCCTGGCGGCCCACCGCATCAGGATATGTACGACCTGAAGATGGACGCGCCCCGGGAAATTCGCGGTGAGTTCCAGCCGATCCCTACCAGTGTGCCCGGCATCCGTATCAGCGAGATGCTGCCGAAGATCGCCAAGCAGATGCACCGGGCCACGCCGATCCGATCCGTCGTTGGTGCGCGGGATGAGCACTCGAACCACATTTGCTTCACCGGCCACACGCTCGGTTCACAAAAACCGCCGGGCGGCTGGCCGACCTTTGGCGCGGTGATTTCAAAAATGCAGGGTGCACGTGATCCAACGCTGCCGCCGTTCGTCGGGCTTGAACCGCGGATGAAGCACCGCCCGTACAACGCCGCCACGCCCGGCTTTTGTGGCGTGGCTCACAAGTCGTTCCGGCCCGAGGGAGAAGGTAAGGCCGACATGACGCTCCAGGGCATCAGCCTCGACCGGTTGAAGGATCGAATGGGGTTACTGAAAAGTTTCGACCGGTTCCGCCGCGACGTCGATGCCGCCGGATTAATGGAGGGGATGGATGCCTTCAACCAGCAGGCATTTGGCATCTTGACCTCCAGTCGATTGGCCGAGGCGCTCGACCATACCCGCGAACCGGGGCGCACGATCGAGATGTATGGCAAGGGCGACACCGGCATCCGTGGTGATGCGGCGCCGCGCATCCTTGAGCAGTTCCTCGTCGCCCGCCGCCTCGTCGAGGCGGGTGTGCGGGTGGTCACCGTGGCGTTCAGCTTCTGGGATTGGCATGGCAACAATTTCGGCAACGCCCGCAGTGACATGCCGATGTTCGACCAGGGTGTCTCGGCGCTCATTCGCGATCTGCACGACCGCGGCCTTGACAATGACGTGGCCGTCTGCGTGTGGGGCGAGTTCGGCCGCACGCCGAAGATCAACAAGGACGGTGGTCGCGACCATTGGCCGCGCGTCTCGTGCGCGCTGCTGTCCGGCGGTGGCATGAAGCACGGTCAGGTGATTGGCGCGACCGACCGCCTGGGCGGGGAGGCCATCGAGCGTCCGGTGCATTTCATGGAGGTCTTGGCCACGCTGTACAACCACGTAGGCATCGACACCGACACGGCGACATTGCCCGACCTCACCGGCCGACCGCACTACATCACCGACGGCTACAAGCCGATTCACGAACTGATCTGATCCTGCTTGGCCAAGATCACCACCACCTGTAGCCGGGGTCTGGCTTTGGCCCGGTGTAGTTCCAGTTGTATGCCTCCTTGGGGAACTCGAAAAACTCGGTGTGACCGTCTCCCAGCAGCACGTTAAACCGGTATTGGCCGTGGTAGTTGTGCCATTGACTCCGGAGGTGTGTTTTCTTTCGGTCCGCCCACCATGGCCAGTCACCGGTTACCAGCTTGTTCGAGGGGCTTCGACTCATCTCGGACGATTTCATCGGGCGCCGCGAGCTGCGCAGGTTGTGGTTGGAATCGCCGGTGACATGCTGGATGCGTAGCGTTTCCACAGACCACACGGTCAGGTAGCTGTTGCCCCAGCCGTCGTAGCAGCTCCGGATTTTTTTTGGGAACTTGTCGGTATGCAGCGAGTCGCCCTTGTCAGCAGGGCAATGGAACACGCCGAACGACGGCGCGTAGGTGTTGAGCGGCCGCTTCTCGGGTTTCACCAGACCGCCGTGCAGGGTCATCACGCCCTTTTTCCCGCCAAGTGTGCCCCATTGTGAGTAGGCCGGGTAGTAATCCTCGTTGTCATCGGCATACATGGCAAACGCCAGCGCATGCTGGTGTAGGTTGCTGTTGCAGCGGGCGGCCTTGCTCTTTTCCTTGGCCCGGCCAAGCGCGGGCAAGAGCAGCGAGGCGAGGATGGCAATGATCGCGATTACTACCAGCAGCTCAATCAGCGTGAAGCCATTCCGTCGTGGAGTCATTGTTCGCACTGAGACGAGCAAAAAACCTAGTGGGTTGTCGGTTGTGAGGCAAGCCGCAAACCGACTGCGCTTGACCAAGCGAAACCAACCGATTGACATTGCGCGGTTCTCCACGGACATTACCCGCCTTTTGGAAAAGAGAACCATGGAGAATCGTTTATTCATTATAGGTGCCGCGTTGGCTGGGCTGGGCGGCTTGGCCAAGGCGGAGGTGTCGTTTGAGGAACACGTTCAGCCGGTGCTCGCCTCGGCGTGTCTGAGTTGTCACGGCGAGAAGAAGGACAAGGGGGATCTGCGCCTCCATACACTCGAGGACCTGCTCAAGGGCGGAGAGAACGGCAAAGTTTTCGTATCCGGCAAACCGGAAGACAGCACCCTCTACACCTCCACCGTCCTGCCGCCGGACGATGACGACATCATGCCACCCAAGGGCGATCCTCTTACTGCCGATCAGGCCAACGTTCTCAAGGAATGGATAGCCGCCGGAGCCAAGTGGCCCGAGGGATTGGTGATCAATCAGTTACGACGGATCGATTTCGTCAAGGACATCAAGCCGATTTTAGAGGAATCCTGCGTGAGTTGCCACCGCGAGGAACACGACAAGGGCGACCTGCGACTCGACGAGCGCCGGTATGCCTTTGGAGGAGGCGAGGCCGATCCGTCCGTAGTGCCGTTCGACCTCGAGAAGAGCACGCTTTACCTCACAGCCATCCTCCCTGCCGACCATGACGACTTGATGCCTCCGACGAAAAAAGGTGGGCCGTTGCCGCAGAAACAACTCGACCTGTTGCGCGACTGGATTGTGCAAGGTGCCGCTTGGCCTGAGGGAGTGAAACTCAAGCAGGTGCGGCGCGATACTGGGGAAAAACCGGAAGCCACCGGAAGCCTCGCCGCCGCGCCCAAGCTGGTGGTCGATATCCGCAACAAGGCTGTCGAGTCACTCATTAAGCAACTCGAACCGACCATGAAATCGTACAAGGAGGAAATCCCCGGCACCGGTATCAAGTTTGAGTTGATCCCTATCCCAAGCGGCGAATTTGTAATGGGCAGTCCCCCCAGCGAGGCCGGTCGGAAGGACACGGAGGGACCGCAGCACAAGGTGAAAATCGCGCCCTTTTGGATGGCCAAGACCGAGACCACGTGGAATGCCTACACGCTCTTCATCTACCAGGAGGAGGAAAAAATGGTGATGAAGATTCGCGGCTACAAGCCGGAACTCGACGCCCTCTCCGATGCCGTTGCGCGCCCGACCACGCCGTATGTTGAGATGAGCTTCGGCATGGGCACCGATGATTTCCCGGCGATCAGCATGACTCAGCACGCCGCCAATACCTATTGCAAATGGCTCACCGCCAAGACCGGTCAATACTACCGCCTGCCAACCGAGGCAGAGTGGGAGTACGCCTGCCGTGCCGGCACCACCACGGCGTACAGCTTTGGAGACGATCCTGCGATGCTTGACGAGTATGCGTGGCATGACGGCAACAGCGACTTCAAGTACCAAAAGGTCGGCACAAAAGAACCCAACCCGTGGGGCTTGCATGACATGCACGGCAACGCGTCCGAATGGGTGCTCGACCAGTTTATCCCGGATGGCTACGCCAAGTTTGGGGATGTTGTCACCAATCCGTTTGAGTACGGCAAGACGCTCTATCCGCGCGTTGTCCGCGGCGGTTCGTGGATGGATAAACCAGACGGGCTCCGCAGTGCCGGCCGGATCTTCTCCTCACTCGACTGGAAAGAGCAGGATCCACAATTGCCCAAGAGCATTTGGTACCACACCGATACCCAGTTTCTCGGGTTTCGTGTAATTCGGCCGCTGATCGTGCCCTCGGCGGAGGATATGCAAAAGTATTGGACAACCGAGGGCGAACCGGATTAATCTCTCGTCGTTCCTGTTCGTTTTTTCAACGATTATCATACAATGAAACAAAGCAAAAACACATCGAAGAACGACTCGCGGCTGGATCGCCGTGGTTTCCTCAAGTCCAGTTCGGCGCTCGCAGGCAGTGCGGCAGCGTTGGGCAGCCTGTCCATCGAGCGCGGAGCGTTTGCCCAGTCCAGCGACACAATCAAGGTGGCGCTGATTGGCTGCGGTGGTCGCGGGTCCGGTGCAGCCAACCAGGCCCTTAGCACGGCCGGTGACGTCAAACTCGTCGCTACAGCTGATGCGTTCAAGGATCGGATGGATGGTAGCCTAAAGGGTTTGCAGAAAAGGCACGGCCTTAAAGCCGACGTAAAGGAGGAGAACAAATTTGTTGGTTTTGATGCCTACAAGGATGCCATCAAGTTGGCAGATATGGTTATCCTAGCGACCCCTCCCGGGTTCCGTCCGATCCATTTTGCTGAGGCAATCAAGCAGGGCAAAAACGTTTTCATGGAGAAACCGGTTGCTGTTGACGGCAAGGGCGTTCGCCAAGTACTGGCCGCCGCCAAGGAGGCCAAGAAGAAAAACCTTAAAGTTGGCGTTGGTCTGCAGCGACATCATCAGCTTGGTTATCAGGAAGTTATCAAACGCATCCAGGACGGCGCCATTGGCGACGTTGTCTCTGCACGCGCTTACTGGAACGGTGGCGGTGTCTGGGTGCGCGGTCGTGAGGGGTACGAGAAGCAAGCAGGCCGCAAGCTTACTGAGATGGAATACCAGATGCGCAACTGGTACTACTTCGTCTGGCTGTGTGGCGACCATATTGATGAGCAGCATATTCACAACCTCGACGTTATCAACTGGGTCAAGGGTACACATCCGGAGAGTTGTCAGGGGCTGGGCGGTCGTCAGGTTCGCACTGGCATTGACCACGGCGAGATTTTTGATCATCACGCTGTCGAGTATAAATATCCGGATGGCAGCTACATGTTCAGCCAATGCCGCCACATCCGCGGCTGCTGGAACAGCGTGTCCGAGCACGTGCAGGGTACCAAGGGCCGTGCGACAGTAAGCGGCCCGCACGCGTTGTTCGGCGGCGATGGAAAACAAACCTGGCGATTCCCTGGTGGCGGCAAAAACGCTTACCAACAGGAGCACGACGATTTGTTTGACGCCATCCGAAACGACAAGCCGTACAACGAGGCATTCTATGGCGCGCACAGCACGCTGACATCCGTGATGGGCCGTATGGCCACTTATTCTGGCAAAATGATTACCGCTGATGAGGCTCTGAACTCTACCGAAAACACCATGCCAGAGGTACTTGGCTGGGAGGCTGCACCGCCGACACTGCCCGATGAGGATGGCCGCTACGCCATCCCTATCCCAGGCAAAACCCGATTCGCCTAGGACAAGCGATTTTAAACTGGCGAATCCACACAGTTGCCCCTGACATCCAAGTAGACCTCGTTTTCCCTCAAGGAGCGGGATGCTGAACGTAGGGTTTTTGAGATTGGCAGGGATGGCCCCAATCTAGGACGTTCCCTCGATAACTAACTGGCGACCGGCAGCAGGATGCTGAAGGTGGTGCCGGTGGCGCTTGGCTTGATCTTGATGCGACCGGCGTGAGACTCGACGATGCGTCCGACGATGGCCAAGCCAAGGCCGCTGCCTCCCGGTTTGCTGGTGTTCAGCAGCGAGGTGAAGGCGCGCTCGCGTGTCTCGGCGTCCATCCCGCAGCCGGTGTCGGCGAACTCAATTCGGACGTGCGTCGGCTCCGGTGCTGACTTCGGCAAATGAATGGCACGGGTCTCAATGGCCAAGCGGCCGCCATCTGGCATGGCCTCGAGCGCGTTAAGGGTGAGGTTCAGGAAGACTTGGCTTAACTGCGGAGCGTCGGCCCGGGCCTGTGGCAGTGGCTTGGCCAGGCGCGTCTCGAGTTCGACTTTTTGCTGCGCGATTTTTCGGCGAACGAGGATGCTCAGGTCGTCGATGAGCTTGTTTACGTCGGTGGGCTGAAGTTGCGGTTCGGCATTGCGAGCGAAGGTGAGAACCTGTTCGACGATGGTGTTCAGGTGGTCCATTTTTTCGCCCATGATCCGCACGTCCTCGGTGCGTGGGTCTTTCTCGGGAAATTCCAGACCAAGCGAGTGGTATAGCATCTTGAGGACGGTCAGCGGGTTGCGAATCTCGTGTGCCACCTCGCCGGCCAGCAGGCCAAGCGCGGAGAGTTTTTCGTTTTGTCGAAGGTGCTCCTCTGATTCGACGATGCGCTCGAGCAGGCGTGCCTTCTCGATGGCGATGGCTGATAGCTCGGCCAGCGCCATGGCGATGCGGATCTCGTCGTTGGAGAAAACGTAGGCGTCAGCCTTGTAAATATTTAGCGTGCCGATGGCGCTCCCGCCGAAAACGAGCGGCACGCTCAGCAGGGCGACGAGGCCCACTTCTCGCGCCATGTTCTGCTGCTGGTACGTGTTGGAGGTCTGGATGTTCTCAATTTGCAGCGGTTTCATGCGGTGCACCACCGAGCCGAGAAAACTCTCGGACACGATGACGTCTGGCTTGTTGAGATAGGCCTGTCCGGCTCCGTGCGAGGCGACAAGTGTCAACCGGTCGCCACCCTCGTCGAGCAGTTGCAGTGCACTCGTTCGGGCGCTCATCAGGCTGTAGGCCTCGCGGGTGATGGCGGTGAGTGCGTCGTCGAGATCGACGGCGGAGTTGATCGCTTGGCCGACGGTGATGAGCGACTCGAATAGGTCGGCCCGGATGCGTGATTGTTCGTACAGGAAAGCGTTGTGAATGACGGTGGCGGCTTGGCTCGCCAACTCGGTGAGCAGCGCTTGGTCGGTTTCGGAGAAGGCGTTGAGTTGGTCTGAGTCCACATTGATCACGCCGCAAACAGAGCCGTTGACTTCGAGCGGGATCGCCAACTCGGAGAGAGTATGGTCATGCACTTTGACGTAGCGAAGATCGTTTCGCACGTCCGGTACGAGGGCTGGTTTGCCATGCTGGGCCACCCATCCGGTGAGGCCTTCGCCCAAGCGCAGCTTGAGCTGCGAGGAGCCATCCGGTAGCCCGTGGGCGGCTTGAATCTCAAGCAAGCCGTCGGCGGGGTTGGCGAGCACGACTGAGCCGGTGGTGGCGTTGACGAGGCGGACGGCTTCGCGCACGATCAAATCGAGTGCCTCCTGCTGGTCGAGAGTCGAGTGAATGACCTTGCTAACATTGTAGAGACGCTCTAGGTGGCCTATTTGGATAGCCGGATGGATATTGTCTATGTCGCTCACCGCTTGGCCAATGATGTAATCTCGGCAGCCATTTCACAAGGCTGCGTCGTTGACACGGCCACGGGTAAGGTGTAACCACTGCCTGTTAGCTTGTGTATATTAAGTAAGTAACCTCCGGTTGGCGGATTACCCAATGAAAATGAAAACTCAATCCATTCTGTTTACTTCGGTTGCCGCAATGCTTCTTGTTGGCTGTGGGCATCATAACCATCACCGGGGTCACGAGAGCCTTACAGGTAAAGTGGTCAAATATCCCTTCCGGATGACCCGTTACGCCATTGGAGCGCCGTTTCACCCGTTCAAATCCACCCGCAAGGCATTTAATGCCACGGTAGACATTCCTGAAAAAGCAGTGTCGTCGACCTCTGACGCATTGTTTGGTCATGACCATGATCACGACGGCGAACGTCACCGTGATGACCGGGACCGTGATGACCGGGACCGTGATGACCGGGACCGTGATGACCGGGACCGTGATGACCGGGACCGTGATGACCGGGATCGTGATGACCGGGGCCGTGATG
>DASCOW010000078.1:0-2876 GCA_036012205.1 Verrucomicrobiota bacterium | reverse complement strand
ATGATAATGACGATGTTGGGCCGCTTGGCCGCCTGCACACCCAGGGTGACAAGGCAGGCCAGGATGAAAACGATATTTCGGATCATGCGGCCGCAGCCTTGAGCGCCTTTTTAATCAGCGCCTTGGTTTTCAGGGAGCCCTCAATCGGGTCAATGCCGTGCCCTTCAAACTCGATGGAGATGACACCGGAATAATCGGACTCATAAATGATCTTAAGCATCTTGAAGTAGTCGGTTTTTGTCTCGTTTCCCTTGTCATCGAACTTCAGCGCCTTGGCGCACACTGCCGGTGCGAAGGGCAGGCTCTTGGCCACCCCCTCGTAACGATTGTAGCGGCCAAAGTTGTTGAAATCGGGCAACAGCCCGGCGTTAGGGCGGTTGATTCTCTTCATTGCTTCCAGCAACCAGTCCGGATCCTGTGAATGGCCACCGTGCGGCTCGATCACGACCTTCACCTCGGTGCCCTTGGCGTAGTCGCACAGGACACTCAATCCCTTGGTTGCATTATCAAGATTTTTTTCGCGATCACCTCCCGAATGGCAGTTGACTCGAATGGCTTTGCAATCCAGTTGCGCGGCACAATCCACCCATCCCTTGTGTTCATCAATCGCACGGGTCCGCGCCTTGGCGTCGTTCGAATCGAGCTGGTTTCTGGCGTCGACAAGAATAAGCACATTCTTCATGCCTTCACCGGTCGTGCGCTTGATCAGTTCCCCCACGTAGGCTTTGTCGGTGTGCTTGCCTTTGAATGGTCGGTTCCAATACTCAATATGCGTGATGCCGAGCTTCTCCTTGGCCAACGCCGGATAGTCCAGATGGTCAAGCTTCCCGCTGCCGAGCCACCGGTGAAAGGTGTATTCCTGAATGCCGATATGGAAACGATTCGAGTCGTTCTTATCCCTGGCTAGAAGCGAAGGTGCAAAGCCAAGGGCCGGCAAGCCAATGGAGGTATTACGCACAAAAGCACGTCTGGAGAGTCGTTTCATACTTATTTGTTTTCTTTCAGCGTCATGAGGTAGGCCATGACGTCGGCAAGTTGTTGTTCGTTAAGGAGGATGTTCATCGGCGGCATGGGGCTGGCTCCGAGCTTGTCGAAGCCTTCTGCGAGTGCGGCCGTTGGATTAACCAAACTTTCGTATATGTAGGCGCGGTCCTTTAGGCTGGCAATGCCGTCCAGCGCCGGGCCAACCACACCGCCTTCCTTACCGACCTTGTGGCAGCGGATGCAGGAGGCGACGGCGTGTTTGTGGAAGATGTCCTCGCCACGCTTGGCTAAGCCAGTGATCTCTTTTTGTTCGGTCGATTTTTTGTAGATCGGGTTCACTTCCTGCAATGAGAGGTCGTCGTACCATGCGGTTCCTATGGACTGACCCCAGCCACCGAAGAGGCAGTTGATGGTGAGTGGGCCAGCCTGAGTGTTGTCGAAGACAATCTCGACCTTTTGCCAGTCGGTGGTCTTTTGCAGCGCCTTGGTTTTGGCTTTGTGCTGCAACTCGTGAATGTTCAGCAGCGCGCCATGTGCGCCGCTTATGCCAGCGGTTTTGATCCAAGCACTGAGTGCGTACTTGGTGCCGGACTTCAGGTTGACTGGGGTGTAGATGCTGGTGTCGTGTCCGTTGCCGGAGCGAATCTTCACCGACGACTTGCCGCTGTGCACATAGGCCTTGCGGGTTTCGATTGAGTGTTCAACATCAGTGCCTTTGGCGCTGTAGGTGCGTACTCTCCAATCGGCAGGCAGTGTGCCTTCGGCGTTTTCGAATGAGGCGTTGGCCAGGAGGTTGGAGCCGCGTTCGTAGCCGACGATGTTGGTCTGGTCGGCACCGACTGCGCTGAGCGCGAGCTTGAGCCACTCATCTTCGGCGTTGGTTTTGTCCTGCGACAAAACAGTCGCAGCTCGTTGATGCGTTTTTGACTCGGGGAACTGGGCGAGCTTGACGATGGCGGCTAGGCGCACGTGCAGATCCTTGTCGGCAAGCGTGGCACTGTCATACAGCAACTGTTCGTCGCCCTTCGATTGGCCAAGCGCACGGACGGCGTTGCGCTTCACTTCCGCATCCGGGCTGATGAGCGCGGCGCGCTTGGTTTCCTCGTCGAGATCACCAAGGCCCTCGAGTGTCCAGAGGGCGTGGATGGCGCCAGCGCCTTGGCCAAGCGCTCGTTTGCGCAGGGTCGGAATGGCATTCTTGTGACTACCTTCGACCAGGAGGCGCTGAGCGGTTTGACGCCAGAACAGGTTGTCACTGTCTAGCGCGGCGACGAGCTGCTTGGTTTTGGCTTTGGCCAAGGACTTGATTTTTGACTTCGGTGCACCATCCCAAATCACGCGGTAAATGCGGCCGTGTTGCCGGTCCCGGTTGGGGTTGACATGCGCATTGCCCTGACCGCGTTGGGCGGCGTAGCCGCCGCGGCCGACGCTTGGGGTGGGGTTATGCTGGATGATGAAGTTGTACCAGTCGGCGATCCAGAGGTGACCGCCCGGGCCGACCTCGGCGACGATGGGTGAGAACCATTCATCGGCGCTGGCGACGAAGCTGAAGCTGTTCTTGGCGACATAACCGGCGCCTTTTTTCTCCATGCGATAGGTTCCCAGCAGGTTGCCGGTCGGGCCGCAAACGAACGCTGTGCCGTTGAGGTATTTTTTAGGAAACGCCGCCGAGGTGGCGAAGGCGTGTCCGCAGCCGGCTGTGTAGGCGTTGAAGGCGTCCACTTGGCGGATATTTGGTGTGATGGGATGGAAGTAGCGCGAATCAGCGATCATTTTTGCGCTCATCTTTTTGTCGTTGCCGTAAACGGTCGCCGGGATGCCTCCGAAAAACGTCGGGTTGTTGTTGGCGGTGGAGCCAAAGACATCGCCGGCGGTGTTGAAGCCCATTCCCC
>DASCOW010000077.1:0-4138 GCA_036012205.1 Verrucomicrobiota bacterium | reverse complement strand
TACGCATCAAGGCATGCTGGAGTATGGGTAACTGGTCAGGGTCGTCGCCGATGTCGTTGAGCAGGCGTAGCAGGAGCCGATCGGTAATCTCGCCTCCGGCTACCTTGACCGGGCCGACGATGGCTTCCTTGCGCTGATCGCGGTTCAGGCGCGGAATCAGGAATTCGCCCTCGTTGACCGTATCAGCCAGGCGCGGGAACTGACTGCATTCGCCCAGGAAATCAGACCGCATGGTGATGATGACGTACAGCGGTAAATCGGCCTGTGCGCTGGCCTCAAGCAGTAGGTTGACGAAGAAGGCAGCCTGCTCGTCAGTTGCGTCGTCGCTACGCCGGAAGCGGAAGATTTCCTCGAACTGATCCACGACCAAAAGGAAGTTGGTGCCCTCCGGCAGTTCGCTCTGGCGCATAGCCTCAACGAGACCAAGGCCGCTGCGGGTCAGGGTGGCACGGACTTGCGAAGCAATGTCCTCTTCCTCGGGATCGTACAGGTCGGCGTCAACAATAGCGTTGGCCAGATTGGTAAGTGGATCGCCTCCCGGCCGCATGATGGTGGTTTCCCAACTGGAGCCGGCGCCGGCCATGGTGCCGCTAAGCAGTTCCGGCATGAGGCCGGCACGCACGAGAGAGGATTTGCCGCTGCCGGAGGTGCCGACGACGGCTACAAACCGGTTTTTCCGAAGGCGCGTGGTCAACTCGGTGGTCTGTTGGTCCCGACCGAAAAAGAGGTGGTTGTCGCCAAACTCAAAGGGGCGCAGTCCGGGAAACGGATTTTGGACTTCGTCGTGATTCATAGTATCAAAAAATTATTTCTTGAGGGTTGAGGTGAAGGACTCGAGCAAGCCAGGGCTAAAGGCGTCGCCTTCCTGCACGACGACCTCGGCGGAGTGGGTGCGATAACGTTGTTTCCTGCGGTCCATCGGCGGCGCAAGGTAAACGGTCTTGGCGGCGAACGGCTTGGTTCGGCCATAGCCGGGAGCCTTCATCAGGTTCATGAGTTTCATGTCCACCCAGGCGCGGTCGCAATTGCCGTAGTAGATCAGCACGGCGTCGCAGTGGATCATTTTTTCGTTGTGAGCCTGCTTGATGTCGGCCTCGTCTCCGTCGAACGACGGCACCAACACTTCCAGCCCCTGATCGAAGAGATAATCCTCTAGCGGCGCAACGGTTTCATCGTCTTTCTGGTCGAAAATGAGATACACGCTGGAAGGTCCGTCGGCGCTTGGCCCCGTGTCGGCCGGAGTCTCTGCCGGCTTGGCCTTGTGTTTGAGTTTCTCGACGACGTAGTCGCGGAAGTTGTCGAGGCTGTCCTCCATCAACTCCGCGCCGGCATGAGCGGCCGGGTTTTCCTGAAGCTCGGTGATGAATTGTTGCTGCCGTTCGTCGTCAGTGATCAGTGGCCTTGGCATCCAAATAAAACGCTGAAAGTCCTGCTTGGCCTGCACCTGCTCAGAGGCCATGTCATTTTGAATCTTGGCCATCGAGTGGGAGGCGTCCTCCGGGATGATGCCGTACTTTTGGCCAACTAGATGCACCGAGCAGTCCGCCTGGCCAAGCATCTCGCGAATGGACTCCTCCAGTTCCGCGCCGGAAGTCGGGAGCGGGCGATCGGGCAGAACGTGGTGACCTCGATCGATCAATTCGCGGTAAAGTTTCTCACGACCGGACTGGATGTCGGAGGTAACCGCCGCGAGGAAGATCGTGCGGCCGGTCTTGGTGAGCGGCTCGGTCTGTTCCGGCGCGGCACCGCTACGCATGTTTTTGAGGATTTTAGCGATCTCCGAGGCGAGGTCATAAATGCGGGAAAAATAATTCTGCTTCGCACGTGGCCCAAATGCCTCGTCGAACTCTACAATTCGACCGGTTTCCTGATCCTGCTCAAAAAAATCGAAGCCGAGGATTGCATCAAAAATCGTCGGCAGATGCTCTACCGCCTCCTCCGCATCAAACGGCGTCTTGACCACCTTGATGATCCGCGACTTGTCGCCGATGCGCACGCCCGAGCCGTCCTCCGCGGCCTTGTAAAACTCGTGAAGCTCCCGGTTGCACCACTCCGACTTGACATACCTAGGGGAGAGGATCGAGATCATGACCTGGGCATTCCTGAATTCGTTGACTATCTTGTCATCGTACACATCGCTACCAGAGAGCTTTTGGTCGCGCCAGATCGTGGGGGACTCCCCGAGCAACTGGCTCAGCTTGACCTCAAGCACGCGGTGGAACTTGGAAATCCAACCCTTTTGATCCTCATCGAGGGACTGGTCATCCAAATGGGCGTAGCTGATGAAAATATCATTCATTTTATTTAAGTACTGCTAACAGGGGCTGAACGCAAGGAGACAATCGGAACTAAAAGAAGACTTTTCAAGCTATAAATCGCCTTTTTGCGATACATAAATAGCATCTAAATCATTCATGAACACTACGTTACCCAGCAGGGATGCATGATTGACGCAGCGGATCTTGCTAGCATCGCAATGCTTTGCGTAAAGGTGGGCATATTCGCAATACGCAGCCAAAAAAGTTGATAGATTTTTGTTCCTAACCTGAATCTGTCCCTTTTACGAAGTGATTTAAGCTATGGCTAGACGGAAGATAGACAACAAGAAGGAAACGATCTGCGTAGCATGCCCAATGATTTCGAGAGTATGGGTTGATAATAAACCACCCCGCCGCAAGCGCCGGGGTATTGGAGTAGTTATCAAACAGTTACGCCACTATGAGCGGAGGATTAAACCCAAAGAGATATTAAAAGGGGTTATGGCCTGCTCAAAAGATCGAGGGCGGCGGCGGTGGTGGCGGTGATGCCGGTGCTGAGGCTTGGCTCGATGTCGGGTGCGTAGGTACTGGAGTGCACCATCGGCAGCGGTTTACCAGTAGCGCGAAAGCGCTTGATCAAGTCAGACGACACGGTGCCCAGTCCGAACATGAAGATCGGAATCTTGTGCTCGGTGCGGCCGTACATGCCGAAATCCTCACCGCCCATCGTCGGCTGCCGCTTAATCAGTATTCCACGACCAAGCCAGCCGGCAATCGCATCGGTCACCCGCGTGGTCAGACTAGGATCGTTATAGCTGGATGGTGTGAACTCGTCCTTCACGAGCACGATCGGCAACCGATCTTGGGACACGCCAGCGGCCTGCGCGGTGCCAAGGCTTATGCGCTTTATCGCAGCGAGAATCTGGTTACGCACCTGATCGGTGTACGAGCGAACGGTCAGCTGTAACTTTACCTCGTTGGGGATAATATTGTGCTTGGTGCCGCCATGGATCGAGCCAACAGTGACAACGGCCGGCTCGCGCGGATGCACCTCGCGGCTGACGATCGTCTGTAGCGCGATGACGATCTGCGACGCAAGCACGATCGGGTCCTTCGATGCCTGTGGCTGCGAGCCGTGGCCGCCCTGCCCGCGCACGGTAATGTCCACCGAGTCGACATTGGCATACACGTAGCCGGAGTTGTAGCCAATCGTCCCGGCCGGTTGGTCGGATGCCACATGCAGGCCGATGCAGTAGTCCGGCACCGGGAACCGATTGAACAGCCCGTCCGCCAACATCGCACGCGCGCCGGCGCCGCGCTCCTCCGCCGGCTGGCCGATCATCACGAGCGTGCCACTCCATTGATCGCGCAGCGCTCCGAGCATTCGCGCCGTGCCAATGAAGCTCGTCATGTGCACGTCATGCCCGCACGCATGCATAGTATAAACGGTGTTGCCCTGATCGTCAGTCATCTGTTTTTTGCTCGCGTGCGGCAGGCCGGTTTCCTCCTGCACCGGCAATCCATCCATGTCAGCGCGGATGAGCAGCGTCGGCCCGTCGCCATTCTTGAGCACGCCAACAAGCCCGTGGCCACCTACGCCGGGAGTGACCGTCAAGCCGGCTTCGCGCAGCTCGGCAGCCAGGCGCTTGGCCGTTTCGGCCTCCATGAACGAAAGCTCCGGGTTGGTGTGAAAATGCTTGTACAGCGAGACGAGTGACGGCAGTTCGGCGGCAACTCGCTTGGCTACTCGGTCTTGGATTGGATCAGCCGCTTGGCCAAACGCGAGGCCTAAGCCAAGCGCAACAATGCAGGGGAATGATTTGGCTTTCATCGTCGGAATGAACGGCGCAGCATCCGGCTAGGCGCCGAGTCAAGCAAGG
>DASCOW010000076.1:0-4514 GCA_036012205.1 Verrucomicrobiota bacterium | reverse complement strand
TCCACCGTTTCAATCGATCCTGCCACCGGACTGCTCTACGCCAGTGACTTCTCCGGCTATGTACACTGCCTTGATGCCGCCACTGGCAAGGCACACTGGATTTACGACATGAAGGCGCATATGTGGGGCTCGACGCTCGTCGCCGATGGCAAGGTGTATGTCGGCGACGAGGACGGCGATTTCGTCGTGCTGGCCTCCGGTCCCAAGTTGGAACTGATCAGCGAGACCTACTTTCCGGCACCGATTTACTCTACGCCCGTAGTGGCCAATGGCGTGCTGTATATCGCAACGCAATCACACCTGTACGCCCTTCAAGACGAAACCAAATCCAAGCCGTGACCAAGCCGTGACCAAACCTGGCCAGGCGCATGGCTTCAGGCTTCGAACGATTCGTTCAGCTCCGGGACAGTGACTTCTGCGCCAGGTTTGATCTGGCGCAGTGTGTCGGCGAAGGCAAGGCTTGATCTTTCCTCCCCGTGAACGACGAAGATTTTTTTGATGTCGCCAGTAAGGCTTTTCACGTAGTCGACCAGCTCGTTTTTGTCGGCATGACCGGAGAATCCGTCAAAGCTTGCAATCTTGGCCTTCACCTCGTGAGCTTCACCGAAGATATACACCGGATCGATGCCGGCGCGGATCACGGAGCCGAGTGTGTTGTAGGCGCAATAGCCGACGAACAGAATGAGGTCGTTCGGGTCACTGATGTTGTTTTTCAAGTGATGCCGGATGCGGCCCGCCTCGCACATGCCGCTTGAGCTGATGATGATCGCAGGCCCGTCTAGACTGTTTAGCTTGATCGACTCGGACGCCTTGCGGATGTACGTCAGGTTGTCCATGCCGAACGGATTTTTCTTCTCGCGCAGGAAAGTATAGATGTCGCGGTTGAAACACTCGGGGTGCAGCCGAAAGACCTCGGTGGCATTCACGCTGAGAGGGCTATCCACGTAGATCGGAAAAGCCGGCAGCCGGCCGGCCTCGACGAGCTGGTGCAGCGTGTAGACGAGCAGTTGTGTGCGCCCAACGGAGAACGCTGGGATGATCACCTTGCCGCCGTTGTTCAGTGTATCGGAGAGCAACGCCTCGATTTCATCCGTCAAGCCAGACTGTGCCGTGTGCTCGCGGTTGCCGTAGGTGCTCTCGACGAGCAGCACGTCAACGTCCTCCACCGGCTGCGGGTTGCGCAGAATTGCGTGGTCGCCGCGGCCGATGTCGCCGCTGAACAGCAGCCGCCGTTTCTCGCCGCCCTCGTCAATGTCGAGGATGACCTGCGCCGAGCCAAGGATGTGCCCGGCGTCGCGGAAGGACAGCGTCACGCCGTTGGCCACTGGCAGCGGCCGATCGTAGCCAAGCGAGACGAACTGGCGCAGCGCGCACTCGGCATCCTCCGGGGTATAAAGCGGTTCAACTGGCGGCATGCCCTTTTTCTTGTGCTTCTTCGAGACGTAGGCGGCGTCAGCCATCTGGATTTCCGCCGAGTCCTCGAGCATGATTGCCGCGAGGTCGCGCGTGGCAAAGGTGCAGTAGGCATTTCCCGTGAAGCCCTGTTTGTATAGGTTGGGAAGGTTGCCAATGTGGTCGATGTGCGCGTGGCTAAGGATAACGGCATCAACTTCATTCGGGTTGAACGGGAACGACTGGTTGCGCTCGATTGATTCCTTCCGTTTGCCCTGATACAGGCCGCAGTCGAGCAGCAGTCGGACGCCGTTGATCTCAAGCAAATGCTGGGAACCAGTCGTTGTACGAACTGCCCCGTGAAATGTAATCTTCACGGAGTCAGCTTGGCCAAGCAATAGGCTGGGGGAAAGCATTACTTGGCAAGCGTAATAATTTGGCTGTGAACAAAATAAACTGGTTCGCCGGTGAGCTTGGCCTGACAATGGCTCGGCCGCGCGATGGCGCGAGTAGTTGATGAAAGCCAAGATTGTCATCACCCCCAAGAAGGCCGTGCTTGATCCGCAGGGCAAAACCGTGAAGGCCGCGCTGGAACAGATGGGCCACGACGGCGTGAAGGCCGTACACGTCGGCAAATATCTCGAGATCGAGCTGGAGGGCGACGCCGAGGCGTGGCGGCCGAAGATTGATGAGGCGTGCCACAAATTGCTCAGCAACCCGGTAATCGAGGATTACCATTTCACCATCGAGTAATCTCCGATGCGCTTCGCTGTTCTCCAGTTCCCCGGCTCGAATTGCGACCAGGACTGCGTCCACGTGCTGGGCAGTGTTCTCGGGCAAGAGGCCGACTACCTCTGGCACAAGGAGGAATCGATCGGCAACGCCGATGCAGTGGTGGTGCCGGGCGGCTTCAGCTACGGCGACTACCTTCGCACCGGCTCCATCGCGCAGTTTAGCCCGGTGATGAACGCCGTGAGGGCATTCGCAAAGGAAGGCGGCCTTGTCATTGGCATTTGCAACGGATTCCAGATTTTGTGCGAAACCGGTCTGCTGCCCGGTGCGTTGGTGCGGAACCGCTCGTTGCAGTTTCGCTGCGAGCACGTCTATCTCAAAGTGCCAACCGCCGACTCGCCTTTTACCCGCGAAGTTCCAGAGGGTAAACTGCTTCGCGTGCCGGTCGCCCACGGCGAGGGTTGCTACTTTGCTGACGAGGAAGCCTTGGTCAAGCTGCAGGCGAACAACCAAATCCTTTTCCAATACACCACAGAGTCCGGCGAGTTGACGGACGAGGCCAACCCCAACGGCTCGTTGCTCAACATCGCCGGTATATGCAATGAGGGGCGCAATGTCTGCGGCATGATGCCCCACCCGGAGCGGGCCAGCGAAAACATCCTTGGCGGAGACGACGGCCGACTGGTGTTCGAGGGCATGCTTCGTCACATTGAGTTCCGTCTTGGCCAAGCCACTATTGCAGAAGCTTGACGCCATTGCCTCGAGACGCAACGACCTGTGCGAAAGGCGTTGTATTGTGAACTGTCTTCCCTAGACTGCGCGGCCCGCGGCCCAAGTCTTTGTGAGCCGCGAGTTTTTTGTCGGATGAAGAAGCCCACCCTGTTCATCGTGTTCCTGACCGTATTCATTGACGTTGTTGGGTTCTCGATCATATTTCCGCTTTTCCCGGCGATGCTCGATTACTACCTTGAGCTGGACGGGAAGGAGAGCCTGATCGGCTCGCTGGTTGTCTGGTTGGGCCAGTTCGCCGGGGACGACAGGAACGCTGTGGCGACACTTTTCGGCGGTGTGATCGGCTCACTGTATGGATTTCTGCAGTTTGTCTTCGCCCCGATCTGGGGGGCGTACTCGGACCGGCACGGCCGTCGGCCCACGCTTGTCTTTACACTCGGCGGCATCGTGCTGGCTAACCTGATCTGGGTGTTCGCTGGGAGCTTTGTGCTGCTTGTGCTGGGCCGCACACTCGGCGGCATTATGGCTGGAAACATTTCCACCGCCTCAGCCGTCGCGGCCGACATCACTACCGGCAAAAACCGAGCTTCCGGCATGATTCTCATTGGTGTCGCACTTGGCTTGGGCTTCATTCTTGGCCCGGCGATCGGCGGCTTGGCCTACGGTTGGCAGTTGGTCGAGGCGGGCAACGCCACGCCTGGGCTGGCACTGCACCCGTTCTCTGGCCCGGCGATCATTGCATTGGCCATCGCTGCCGTGAACTGGGTGCTGATCATTTTCCGCCTCTCCGAGAGTTTGCCGCCAGAGAAGCGCGGGCAGTCCACCGCCAAGAGCAGTTTCAACCCGTTCGCGCAGCTCCGACGCATCAACCTGCCGGGAGTCGCGCACACGAACCTAATGTACTTCGCCTACTGGAGTGCGTTCTCGTCGGTTGAATTCACGATCACTTTTTTTGCGACCGAGACGTTGAAATTCACGCCGTTTGACATCGCGTGGATGTTTGTTTTTATCGGCGTGTCGCTGATTTTTTTTCAGGGTGCAGTGGCTCGGCAACTCATCAGGCACTTGGGCGAACGCCGGACCGCGTTGTTCGGGGTATGCAGCACACTGCCCGGCTTTCTGATCATCGGCAACGCCACGAGCACCACCATGCTTTACGGCGGGCTGCTCCTCATGACCGCCGGCAGCGGGATGACCATGCCGTCGCTCAACTCGCTTGTGTCGCGCTACACGCCGGGAGACCGGCAGGGCCTGTCGCTGGGTGTGTTCCGTTCGCTTGGCTCGCTAAGCCGCGCCCTCGGCCCGATCATGGGCGGCCTACTCTACTGGAAATTCAGCAGCTCGATGCCGTACTGGGTCGGCGCGGCCTTCCTCGTAGTGCCACTCTTCATGGCGCTTGGCCTCCCGCCAGTACCGGACCACGATGAAGTAAGCGGTAAGCAGTAAGCTCAGCCCGACACGGCTTGGTCAGTTTCGTCCTCGGCCGGGGCGGGGAGGGTTCGCAACACCTCGGCCACCGGCTCGACGGCGGGCAGTTCTTTCCCTTCCGTCTCACCGATTTGAAGTTTGTTAACCCTCTCGCCGCTTGGTTTGATGGAGCGCTCGTAACTACCGACGGCGTCATTGTACGCCTTGTTGGCGCGATCAAGGCCGGCGCG
>DASCOW010000075.1:0-6769 GCA_036012205.1 Verrucomicrobiota bacterium | reverse complement strand
GCATCGCTGAACTGATCTTGTCTGAGATGACCTCGGTGGGATGAAAGTGGCCGGCATCAAGGCAGAGCACCTTGCGGTTGGCGACAGCGTAGCCGAAATAAAACTCGTGCGACCCGACGACGTAGCTTTCCGAGCCGATGCCGAAGAGCTTGGCTTCGACGGCATCAAGGACATGGTTGGCATCCAGCGGTTCAGTGAAAATGGTGTCAAGCGACTTGGCCAGGCGCTCCCTTGGACCATGCCGGTCGGTTGGCGTGTCCTTGTAGCCGTCTGGCACCCAGATGTTGGTGACGCACGGCGAGCCAAGTGCGCGCCCCATGGCCGCGCCGATGTGGCGGCAGACAATGCCATGCTCGATCCAAAACTCGCGGATGCTCTTGTCGCTATGGGCAAGCGTGAACCCGTCGTCCGCGTTGGGGTGGGAGAAAAACGTCGGGTTAAAATCAAGGCCAAGTTGTTGCTCTTTTGCCCAGTCGATCCAGCCTTGGAAGTGCTTTGGTTCCAGTGCGGTACGCTCGACTGTTTTTCCGCCGGTCTCGGCGTAGGACGCATGCAAATTGAAGCGGTGATTGCCCGGGATGAGCGAGAGTGCCTTGGTGGTGTCGGAGCGTAATTCGTCCGGTGTGCGGGCCTTGCCGGGGTAGTTGCCGGTGACGGCTAAGCCACCGCCGAGCGACTCGCCGGAAGGTTCAAAACCGCCCACATCGTCGCCCTGCCAGCAGTGGATGGAAACAGGGATGGTGGCCAGCTTGGCCAAGGCGGCTTCAGTGTCCACGCCAAGTGCGGCGAACTGCTCTCTCGCCAAGGCATGGGCCTGTTCTATTCGGGTATCTAGTGTGCTCAAATCAACGCGGACGTATCGGAGAGTGATGCAAGGTGTCAAACTTAAAACGCCGATCTCAGCACAAAACCGTCTCTGTGTGCTTAATGAACCAGCGGCGGGGCGGCAAATCTGGACGGGGCTTTCCGGTAGGCCGAGGGGCTGGTTCCGACCAATTGGTGGAACAGGCGAGCGAAGTAGTTGCTGTCTTCAATGCCGACGCTACCCGCGATTTCCGCGATATTCGAGTCGCTTCGAGCGAGTTCCTCGCAGGCCTTGCCGATGCGCAGTCGGTTCAGGAAATGAATGGGCGATTGGGCGAACGTTTCCTGAAAACATCGCTGGAGTGTGCGCTCGGACATGTTGGCCAGTTTGGCCAAGGCGGCCAGCTTTAGGTCGTTCGAGTAGTGGCTTTCCATATGCTGCAGCACACGGCTCAGGCGCAGGAGTGAGCGGGAGGTGGAACTCTCCATCTCGGAGTAAATGCGCGAAAGCTGTCCGATAATTTGCATCAGCAACGTGAGGCAGAAAAATCGGTAGCCATCATCATGTTGACGCAATTCCTCTTGCATTTCAAGCACTTTTTGGGTTAGTTCGCGACGATTTGCAGGTGGAAGGTGGAGGCGGCCCTTGAACTCGTGTCGTGAGCGAAACGCAGGTTCCAGCGTGAATAACGCGCGGTATCCCGGGAAACCCTTCAGTCCGGTGTTGGGCAACTTGAGGCGTGTTGCGTCGTAAACGATGTTGACCAGTTCCAGCCCGGAACAGTCCATGTAGCCATGCGCCACGCCGGGCGGGAGCACGAACACGTCTCCGGGGTGAATCGGGTATTTGCCCTCGCCGGTCATGTGCGCGGCGGAGCCGGCCACCACCAGCACCAGTTCCGTGAAGTCGTGCGTGTGCAGCCCGAGTTCGGCGTGGTCCCGGATCCAAATCACCGCCAACGGATATTCGTCTTCGCCGAAGATATCCTTGCGGTGCACGGAGAAATGTCCGTGGTGCGGGAGCGGGAACGATCCCTTTGGATCAATCTTTGGTGAAACAGAACTCATCAGAAATAGTAGTGCGTGCCGTTTTTATGCTGATTGTTGTCGCAATTGTCAAGGCGTTTGACTTCGGTGAAAGGCATGGCGCCGCGTCTGACGCAACTGTGTGGTTAGCCGCAAGGTCAAGACGGCGGGAGAGAGTCTGACTTTTGCCTCTCGCTTACTGCTTTGATGGAACAGTGTATTTGTTTATGCCTAATGTTTGTCTATAATTGCCCTTAGCTTGTCACGCAGATCGCATTATGTGATTTTTCAGCTTTCTATGAATTTTGTCATTCGATTTTGTGTTGCCGTTGTGTTGAGTGTCGGCATCAGCCTTGGGGCGGCGGATCTGGTGGATTACGGCCGCGAGGTGCTGCCGATTCTGTCAAAGAACTGCATCCAGTGCCACGGGCCGGATGAGGAGAAGCGTGAGGCTAAGCTCCGGCTGGATCAGCGCGTGGGGGCGTTGGAGCAGCTTGCGCCTGGCAAGCCGGAGGAGAGTGAGGTTGTTGCCCGAATCGAGACGAACGACGAGGACGATGTCATGCCGCCACCCGATTCCAAGTTCACGCTCACGGCGGCGGATCGGAAGACGCTCCGGCGGTGGATTGTCGAAGGTGCTAAGTACACGAAGCATTGGGCGTTCGTGCACCCAGTGAAAGCCGACGTTGCGCCGGGCGATGACGGGGCCATCGACGCGCTCATTCTGCATCGATTGAAACAGGACAATCTGATCCTCTCGCCGTCTGCCTCGGCGGAGACGCTTTGCCGGCGGATCCATCTCGACCTCGTTGGCCTGCCACCTTCGCCGCAGGAGAGCGCGGCGTTTGCCGTGGAGGCCAAGGCGGGACTCGACGCCGCTGTCGAGTCGCTCGTCAACAGGCTGATTGCCAAGCCGGCGTTTGGTGAAAAGTGGGCGAGGCACTGGCTGGACGCGGCACGGTACGCGGACACGCACGGATTTGAGAAGGACATGCCGCGGCAGCAGTGGGCGTGGCGGGACTGGGTGATCGAGGCGATTAACAACGATATGCCGTACGATCGGTTTATCATCGAGCAGATCGCCGGCGATCTGTTGCCGGATCGCACACAGGATCAACTCGTGGCCACCGGCTTCCTTCGCAACGGCATGGTTAACGAGGAGGGAGCGATCGTTTACGAGCAGTTTCGGCTTGAGGGCGTGATGGATCGCATGGATTGCCTGGGCAAAGCTGTCCTTGGGCTGGCGTTACAGTGCGCGCAGTGTCACACGCACAAGTTCGATCCCATCACCCAGAATGAGTACTACGGCATGTTTGCCTTCCTGAACGATGTGCACGAGGCGCAGTCTTCCGTTTACACGGCGGCACAGGAACAACAGATCATCGGCATCCGTGGAGAGGTGGCCAAGCTGGTCGCGCCGCTTCGCAGCGAGGCCAAGCGCAAACAGGAGCTCGCCGACTGGGCCGGGCGCGAGGCTAGGCGCGAGGCGGTGTGGGATCACCTCGACACCACCGAGCATGTTTGGGAGGGAGGGCTGAACCACCCGGAGCCGCTAGCCGATCACAGCATTCTCGTACTTGGCCATCCGTCGGCGACCGGGCACATGTACATTGAGGCCACGCCCAAGCGCTCGAAAATCACCGCAGTACGGATCGAGGGACTGCGATACGGCGACCTGCCTTTTGGCGGCCCGGGGCGGAGTCCCGCCGGCACATTTGCCATCACTGAGGTTACAGTGTTTTCAAAGGCGCCCGATCAGAAAGAGTGGCAGGCGGTCAAGTTGGCCGGGGCGAGTGCAGACTTCTCCGAGCCCGAAAAAACGCTGGAGCAGTATTTTAAGAGAGGCGACAAGTCGAAGCCGGAGACGCGCAAGGTCGGCCCCGCCGCCTTTATGGTCGATGGCAAGGCTGAAACCGGCTGGCGTAGTGACCGCGGGCCGGTGTTGAGAGAGACCGATTCGGCCGCGATGGTGCGCTTGGCCAAGCCGCTCAAGCTTCCGGAGGGCGGGCAAATCAAGGTGCGCCTGGCGATGAACCACGGTGGCGACCAAAGCCCGGCAAACCATCAACTGGGGCGGGTGCGCTTTGGCGTGACCGATGCGCCTGAGCCGAAGCTGCCGCCTTACAATCACGCCGCCACGCTCGCCTTGGCCAAGCGCGACTCCGACCGCACCAAGCGTGATCGGGAGGCGATATTTCGTGCTTGGCGACAGGGCCTCGAGTCATTCGCAGAGGTCAACGCCAAGATCGCTGCGCTAGAGAAAACATTCCCGGAAGCCCGGACGAGCGTGCTGCACCTTGCCTCAACGCCTATTGAGCATCAGCGCGCCACGCATTTGCTTGACCGCGGTGTGTGGGACAGGCCCAAGCACAAGGTGGAACCCGGGACACCTGCCATTTTTCATCCGGTTGGATCAACGGAGCCGACGCGGCTGGATTTCGCGCGGTGGCTGGTGGACAAGCGCTCACCGCTTGCCGCCCGCGTGCAGGTCAACCGTGTATGGCAGGCGATCTTCGGCCGGGGACTGGTCGAGACGTCGGAGGACTTTGGCGCCAGCTCAGGGACACCGGAACTGCAGGATGTGCTGGACTGGCTGGCAGTGGATTTCATGGAGAATGGTTGGAGTCTCAAGCACTTGGTTCGGCAAATTGTCGGCAGCCGCACTTACCGACAGCGTTCGATACCCACGCCCGAGTTGATCGAGGCTGATCCCGCCAACCGACTGCTCGCCCGCGGGCCGAGGTTTCGCGCCGAGGCAGAGATTGTGCGCGATATCGCGCTCAGCGCGGCCGGCCTGCTGCATGCCAAGGTGGGCGGTCCGAGCATTTACCCACCGGTGCCACAAAGCATGCTTGACTACAATTTTATTAAGATTGATTACTGGAACGTGCCCACTGGCGCGGACCGGTATCGCCGCTCGCTTTACCTCTTCCGCAAACGCACGATGCCGGATCCCGTGATGACCTCGTTCGATGCGCCGAACTCCGACTTTGCCTGCGCCCGGCGTACGCGTTCGAACACGCCGCTGGCCGCGCTTGTGTCGCTCAACGAGCCGGTATTCGTTGAGGCCGCGCAGGCGATGGCGCGGCGCATCCTGCGCGAGGGCGGCGGTACCGAGGCCCAGCGCATCGACTACGGTTACCGCTTGACCACCGGTCGGGGAGTCAAGCCGGGCGAACAGGAGGAGGTACTCCGGCTGCTGGCCTCCCAGCGCCAGCGCTTGGCTGAGGGGTGGATCCCGATCGATGACATTGCATTTTCAGATATCGCGCCGAGAGGTGAGTTGCCAGGTGGTGTCACGCCGCAGGACGTTGCAGCTTGGACTATTGTCTCTCGCGTTCTACTGAACCTCGATGAGACCATGACCAAGAATTAAGCCAATGAAACGAGAAATTCTGAACGAACAAGCCAGCCTGCTGCGTCGGCGTTGGTTCCTGCGCGACTGCGGCGTTGGGCTGGCCGGCATCGCGCTGAATTCGCTGGTCCGCCGCGAGGCCCGTGCCGCCGGCGCGATCAATCCGCTTGCGTCGAAGCAGGGGCATTTCGGGGGCAAGGCCAAGCGTGTGGTCTACATTTTTCAGGCCGGGGCGCCCAGCCACTTGGAGATGTTTGATCCCAAGCCGGAGTTGACCAAGCGCAACGGCCAGTTGCCGCCGGCCGAGTTGCTCAAGGGCTATCGAGCCGCGTTCATCAACCCGAATTCAAATCTGCTTGGCCCGAAGTTCAAGTTCAACAAATGCGGCCAGAGCGGGATGGAACTGAGTGAAGTGCAGCCGCATGTCTCCGGTGTCGCTGATGAGCTGTGCCTGATCAGGTCGCTGCAAACTGAGGCTGTCAACCACGCCCCCGCGCAGGTGTTGATGAACACCGGATCGCAACAGTTTGGCCGGCCCAGCCTTGGGGCGTGGACGCTCTACGGCCTCGGATCCGTGAGCGAGGAGTTGCCCGGTTACATCGTGCTGACCAGCGCGAAGGGCACCAGCGGCGGCGCGTCCAACTACAGCAGCGGCTTTCTTCCGACGGCCTACAATGGCGTGCCGTTTCGCGGCAAGGGCGATCCCGTGCTCTATCTCTCCAACCCGAAAGGATTCGACGAGCAAACCCAGCGAGACTCGCTGGACACACTTCGCCGGCTGAACCAGCAGACGCTTGACACCATCGGCGATCCGCAGACGGCGGCCCGCATCCAGAGCTACGAAACGGCGTACCGGCTGCAGTCAAGTGCGCCGGAGTTGATGAATCTCTCGCAGGAACCCAAGCGCGTGCTCAACGCCTACGGCATCAAGGACACGAAAGTATCCAACTTTGCGCGCAACTGCCTGCTCGCGCGGCGGATGCTCGAGCGGGGCGTGCGATTCGTGCAATTATTCCACGAGGCGTGGGATCAGCATGGCAACCTCAAGGCCGGCATCCAAAACAACTGCAGAGACACCGACCAGGGGACCGCTGCATTGATCAGGGATCTCAAGGAGCGTGGCATGCTTGACGACACGATTGTCGTCTATGGCGGGGAGTTCGGGCGGACGCCGATGGTGCAGGGAGGCAACGACGGACGGGATCATCATAACCGGTGCTTCAGCGTCTGGCTTGCCGGTGCCGGCGTGAAGGAAGGATACGTGCACGGCGTCACCGATGACTTTGGATTCAACGTTATCAAGGACCCTGTTCATGTCCATGACCTAAACGCCACGTTGCTGCATTTGCTTGGGTTCGACCATGAGCGACTGACCTTCCGCGTCCAGGGCCGCGACTATCGTTTGACCGACATCCACGGCAACGTCGTAAGAGAGGTTCTTACTTGATTTCAAGCGGTTGACGGATTTTGTCAGGTAACACAGAAAAAGAAAAAAAGAGAAGATAGGCATGAAAAATCCGGTGTTACATCTAGCAATTTGCCGGACCTTCGTACAGGCTTACGCCACGGACGAATCAAGAAAAC
>DASCOW010000074.1:0-7360 GCA_036012205.1 Verrucomicrobiota bacterium | reverse complement strand
GATGTTACAGTATCAAGCACGAACAGCGCACCGGCATCATGAGACAAGCGCGATATTTCTTCAACCGGTGTAAGGGCACCCGTGGAAGTCTCGGCATGAACAATTGCCACAAGCTTTGGTTTGCAATCCTCAAGCGCGGCCGCGATGGCCGATGACTCGATGATTGTTCCCCACTCCGCCTCGACCCTAGTAACGGTTGCGCCACAGCGTTCGGCGACGTCACACATGCGCATGCCAAAGACACCGTTGACTCCGATGAGCACTTCATCACCGGGTTCGATTAAATTAACAAAACAGGCTTCCATCCCCGCGCTGCCAGTGGCGCTGACCGGAAACGTCATTTCATTTTCAGTCTGGAAAACGTGTCGCAGCATCGACTTGATCTCCTCCATCATGTTGATGAAAGCAGGATCGAGATGACCGACAAGCGGACGCTGCATTGCCTGCAAAACAGAAGGCGCTGCATTGCTCGGCCCGGGGCCAAGCAGTAGTCGTTCGGGGGGCAAAAAGACAGCAGGCATGTCTGAGTTATTCATGCGATCAGGTCGTGGATGACGTGGCCGTGTACGTCGGTCAGGCGAAAATCAAGACCCTGGTACCGATAGGTCAACCGTTTGTGGTCGATGCCCAACAGGTAAAGGATCGTGGCGTTTAGATCGTGGATATGCATGGTGCCAGGGGTCCACTTGCCCTTGGTTGGCTTGATCATATTGCCATCGGCATCGGTAATGTTGTAGGAGTAGTCGTCCGTCTGACCATAGGTGATGCCGGGCTTGATGCCGCCGCCCGCCATCCATGTGGTAAAGCAGCGTGGATGGTGGTCTCGCCCGTAGTTCGCCTTTGTCAGCTTGCCCTGGCAGTAGGCAGTGCGGCCAAACTCACCGCCCCAGACAACCAGGGTCTCATCGAGCATGCCACGTTGCCTTAGATCGGCGATTAACGCAGCGCAGCCCTGATCGATGTCCTTACACTGCGATTCGTGCTTGCGCGGAAGACTACCGTGGGCGTCCCAACCACGGTGGAAAATCTGAATATTGCGCACACCCCGTTCAGCCAGTCGCCGGGCGTTTAGGCAACAGGCGGCGAAAGAACCCGGATTTTTGGCCTCCTCACCGTAGAGATTAAATGTCGAGTCGCTTTCCCCCGAGAGATCCATCAACTCCGGCACTGAGGTTTGCATGCGGTAAGCCATCTCATGCTGCTTGATGCGGGCAAGAATCTCTGGATCGGCAAACTCTTTGAAATGTTCCTGATTGATGGCCGTCAACGCATCGAGTTGTGCGCGGCGATCTTTGCCGGTCACGCCGGCCGGGTTCTTTAAATACAGAACAGGATCGCCCTGACTGCGCAAAAGCACACCCTGATGTTCTGATGGAATGAAGCCGGTTCCCCAAAGCCGGTTGAACAGACTTTGCTCCGCGAATTTTGAGCGTGCATGCATGACAACATAGCTTGGCAGATTTTCATTTACTTTACCCAAACCGTAGCTAAGCCAGGCACCTAGACTGGGACGACCGGGAACCTGGCTTCCGGTCTGGATATATGTGATAGCCGGGTCGTGGTTGATGGCCTCGGTGAAGGTGCTATGGATAACAGCCAACTCCTTCGCCACCTTGGCCGTGTGCGATAGCAGTTCACTGACCCATACACCGCGATCGTTATTTTCATGCTTGGTGAAAGTATATTTACTTGGGCAAACCGGCAGCGTCTTTTGACCCGAGGTCATGCCGGTAATGCGTTGCCCGTCACGGACGTGTTCAGGCAAATCCTGACCAAACATCTCGCGCATCTTCGGTTTGTAATCCCAGAGATCGTGATGGCTTGGACCACCGCTCATGAAAAGATAAATCACCCGCTTGGCCTTGGGTGCAAAGTGAGTGCCTTGCACTTGGCCTGCGGTGTTGGCAATTAGGTTTGTGCCAAGAACGTTGGCCAAGGCGGCGGTACCAACGCCAAGCGCAGCGCGGCCAAACAACTGCCGACGCGTCATCATGAGTTCGGATTCGCGAAGTGGATTCATGTTATCTATGAGATCAATTTTTCGTGTCAAAACAGCGTCAAAGCCAAGTCGCTGGCCAAGGCTGTGGCTGCCATCTGTGTCCATGCGGCATGGTCTGTTATGTTGAGTGATTGATCCCTTGGCACTTCGCCCGTGCCAAGCAGTGACAGCGCTTCTTTCTCGGAGTCGGAATAACGCTCGCGCATCGTCTGAAGCAATTTGGTGCAGACGTTCCGTTCCGTTTTGCTTGGTTCCCGGCATGTCAGGAGCATGAAGAGCAGGTTAAGTCGATCATCGTCAGTAGTGCGTTCCTTGAGCAGGCGTTCGGCAAGCATTCTTGCCATCTCAACGCGCTGGACTTCATTCAGTAGGCCAAGCGACTGAAGCGGTGTATTGGTCCGCGAACGCTTCACGCAGCTCGACTCGCGGCTTGGTGCGTCGAAGAGCGTCATCATTGGATGCGGGCTGGTGCGCTTCCAGTAGACGTAAAGGCTGCGACGAAAAACCATCCGCCCCTTGTTCTGTTTGTATTGTTTCGTGTTACTGGCGGGATGGGAAAGTTCTTTCCACAGTCCGGCCGGCTGGTACGGCTTCACGCCTTCGCCACCCATATGCGGATCAAGCAGGTTGCTGGCCCAAAGAGCGATGTCGCGCAACACCTCTGCGTCAAGTCGATAGCGAGGTCCACGGCTCCAAATCATATTCTCAGGATCGTCGATGCCGTCGCGCAGGGCGGAGCTTTGGCGGAAGGTTTTGCTGGTGACCATGAGCCGCAACATGTGCTTGAGATCCCAGCCGCTGTCTTGCAACTCGACGGCAAGCCAGTCGAGCAGCCTAGGATGGCTGGGTTGTAGGCCCTGCAGGCCGAAATCCTCCGGCGTGCGTACGAGTCCCGCGCCGAAAACGCGCTGCCAAATGCGGTTGACCAGCACCCGGGAGACGATCGGGTGCTCTCGGCTGGTGAGCCACTTGGCCAATCCAAGCCGATTGCGCGGCGCGCCCTCTGGAAATGGGCTCATCGCCTTTAGCACGTCCGGCTGTAGCGACTCGCCGATGGGGCGGTCGTACTCGCCGCGGTCGAGCAGCTGGGTTTTGCGCGGCTTGGCCAAGTCCTTGGCGACAAGTGTGGTGGTGAACCTGGCCTCGGCGTCGGCGAGTTGTTTGATGAGACGCCCGGCCTCGGCCTGCAAACCAAGCTTGGTCAAGTCGGCAAGCGACTCCCCCGGCTTGGCCCCGGCCTTGACCAACAGCTGGTCGCGCGCCGACCCGAGTCGCGTCCAGTCGTTCCACGCAGCTTGGTCGGCGGGTACTTTCAGCGTGGGGGCGTACTCGTATTTGTTGCCGTCGAGCGGCCCCTCTGCGGTGCTGTTGAAAAATGCAAGCAGCCGATAGTACTCGGTCTGCGTGATGGGATCGTACTTGTGCGTGTGACAGCGCGAGCAGATCAGGGTCATCCCAAGAAATACCGTGCCAAGGGTCTCGGTGCGGTCGAAGTTGTTCTTGGCCTGAAACTCCGCCGGGATCACACCTCCCTCGGAGGTGGTGGGATTCATCCGCACGTAGCCGGTGGCGATACGCTGCTCCATCGTCGGCTCCGGCAACAGGTCGCCGGCCAACTGCCACTCGATGAACTCGTCGAGCGGCTGATTGCGGTTGAGCGCGCGCACGACCCAGTCGCGGTACGGGTAGATGCCGCGCCGATTGTCGAGGTGCAGGCCGTGGGTGTCGCCGTAGCGGACGGCGTCGAGCCAATACCGCGCCTGTTGCTCGCCGTAACGCGGATCGGCGAGGAGTTGCTCGACCAGCCGCTCGTAGGCGTTCGAACTCGTATCATCCAAAAACGAGCGGAGTAGTTCCGGCGATGGCGGTAGGCCAGTCAGCACAAGAGCCAGCCTGCGGGCGAGCGTTGGCTTGTCCGCCTCGGCGGCGAAGCCAATGCCGCCGGGGAACCGGTTTTTGATAAACGCGTCGATGAGATGGCCCGGGCTGGGCGGCGTTGCCTTGGTCGGCAGCACGAAGGCCCAGTGCCGGGAGTAGCCGCCGCCCTCGAGCACCCAGCGCTTGAGCAGTTCCCGCTCAGTCGCGGTGAGTTGTTTCTCGGCATCCGCCGGCGGCATAGGGTCGTCCAGGTCGCTGAGCCGGTCGATCAGTTCACTCTTGGCCAAATTGTCGAGATCAATCGCCTTGTAGCCGCCGAGATCGCGCGTTGCGCCCTCGGCGGAGTCGAGGCGGACGAGATCTTTTTTCCGCGTATCCGGTCCGTGACAGATGAAGCATTTGTCCGAGAGCACCGGGAGAATCTCCCGGGCAAAATCGACCGGCTCAGCGGCGCTCGCGCCCAGCGCAGACGCAAAAGTAAACAAAGTCAACGTGCGGCTCACGCCGAACGGGTAACGCAGAACGGCTTTTTTTTCAAGGAAACGAATCGGCTCAATCGCGCCAAAAGGTCGACTCTGGGCCAACCGAGTAGCGTACGGCCATCTCCGGCGTGGCCACCGGCACCTGCCCGCGGTGCAGCGACTCGACGCCGGCCAGTGTCATGCCGGAGGTGAGCAGCGTGCGCTCGACCGGGTACGGCACCTTGCCAGTGATCACCGTTTCCTCGATGTGCCAGCAGAGCGGATGAAAAAAGTCCGCCGTCGTCGAGCCGTGACCCGGCATCGGCAGGTACATTTGCGTAGAGACGATCTCGCCTGTGTCGGAGCGCAGACCGGCGTAGTTGAAGTCCCGGATTTGCGTCAGAATCATCGTCGTGCGAAAGCCGTCGAGGTGCTCAATGAAATAGGCCGTCGAGTCGGGGAAGTTTTTGCGCGCCCACTCGAACGTGATCTTGCCGGTGTAGTATCCGCCCTCAACCGGCAGATTGTGGCTGCGCGTGTAGGCCGAGACGACAAGCCGCCGCGTGTCAGCGTGCTCCGGCTTGGCCAAGCGTTCCCACATTTTTGCGCCGCGCAGGGCGTGCACTCGCCGGATGCCCACCTCGCCGCCCCGCCGACGCTCAGACATGCACTGCGCCGTCTCGAGCGCGTGGATGTCGTAGCTGTCCACCCCGCCGTACGCCACACAGACGCTCTCCTTGAGCGGGACGTTGTGCGGCATGTCGATGGAGGGCATGCGGCGCGTCACCGGCAGCGACGATCCGGCGAAGAAAGGGAAACCAAGCCGCTTCGAGTCGGCAACCATCTCCGCGCAGCGCTCCCAGGTCGTCGAAAGATGCTTGTCGTTGAAGACCGGCACCGAGCTGCGGCTGTCCTCAAACACTTTCACGACGCGCTTGAACCACTCGTAGCGCGGGTAGAGCGTTTGGCCTTTCTCGTTTCGCTCGTATTTTCCGTGCTCGGCGATGATGACCACGCCGTCGACCGCGAGTTTGCCGGTGCCCAGCGTCAATGCCGCCTCAATGCTGGGGTAGAGCGTGTGCCCATAGCGCTTCACGCGGCTGCGGCCGAGGTCACCCTCCGGGAACTGGTCGATGTAAACCGAGGCGATGTCCAGCCGCGGCTCCTGCCACTGCCCGCGCCAGCCGTAGCCAAGCGAGAGGCGGTCGAGGAAATGCTGTGCATGCGAGTGGGTGCGCACCTCCGTGCCGAGAAACGCAACCCGCTTGCGCGCCGCAGGCGCTTGGCCAAGGGCCAGACTCGGAACCGCAGCGGTGGCACTAGCCATCCAGCAGCAATTCCCAAGAAAAGAACGTCGAGTCGTCTTCATGGTAATAAAATTAAAGGAACAGAATCGTCCATCTCACAGCCACTTGGTTCGGTTTTGCTTCCGCACCTGTGCATCGGCATCGGGAAGGCGCTGCCCTGATTGCTGGTCTGGATTACCACTGCTGAATCGCAGGACAACCGGCGCAGCGCACGCGCCTCGGCAACGGTATGGGCTAGCGGTTTTTCACGGTAGACGTGACGGCCCGCCCGCATCGCCGACGTGCCAATGGGAGCGTACCAATGGTCCGGCGTGGCGGCCACAACAGCATCGAGTGTTTTTACCTTCTCGAGCAACTGGCGGTAGTCAGCGTATTCGTTGATTCGTGCCGCCTGAGCCTTGTGATGGCCATTGGAACGTGAAATCTGGTTTGGGTTCGCATCACAAAACACCCCCATGTTATGGTTATGCAGCAACGCCTTGTTGACGTGTCTCTGTATCTGGCTGCCCATGCCGATGAAGGCAATGTTCAACTTCAGCTTGGCACCGAAAACAGAGCGAGGGAGGATGGCAAGCGTAACCGCTGCGGCGGCGAGGAGCGTGCGGCGTTTCATGGGCGAGGAATAGTAATTGGAAAAGCGGAACGCGCAAGCTTTGACACGACTCGCGACGAGTCGAAAAAAGCAATAAAGACAGGATGAAAACGCTTAAAACTGTTGATGGAGCACGGCTACACCACTAAATCCGCAACTTAAAATTCGAAAGAGGTGTACTTGCACTATTCTAACGTTGGCCTCACGATTTCTCCTCTAAGTTGCGCCTGTCCTCCCTCCTTCTCATAGACACCGTTAAAAATTGAGCACGAGTCCAACCACAGGGCAAGCCGATGCATGTCCTCCTACGGAAGGTTCACGTCATAATGATCCCCATCCTTGAGTAATTCATAAAGCTTCGAGGCTCGTGCACCAAATTTGCCGGGAGTCGTAATTGCTTGGATGTCATCTGCTGCTTCATTTTCTATCTTCGCTTTGAGCGGTCACCAATTATCCGGCGCTGCACCCAGTCATGGTTGCTTGAACAACGGCCTAACTAGGAGCAGTCTTTTGGAACAGCTGATACGACCAGCCGCCCCAAAGAGCTGCTCCAACCATAATCTTGCATGCCTATGTTAAAGCAAAATATATTCCGCGCTCCTTCCGTGTGCCTTTCATTGCCATTTGTACAAAACGGTAAGAAGCAGTCGGTTCTCGGCCAATGAAAAACTATATTGGGCTAATCGTAACTTTATGGACATTGTTGGGCCATGGCGTGAAGGCATTCGCCGCCGACAGTGTGGTGGTATTTAACGAGATCCAATATCATCCAGCTGACGAGAGCATACAGACAGAGTGGATTGAATTTCGAAATTTAATGGGAGTTGATGTCGATCTGTCCAGATGGTCGATATCCGATGGGGTGAAATTGATCTTTCCTGAGGGCACTATTATCAGTGGACATGGAATTTTAGTTGTAGCGGCAAATCCAAACGCTAAGGAAATTGCCGGACCAAGTGTTCTTTCCGCACCTTTCGTTGGACGTCTAAACAATAACGGTGAAACTCTCACCTTGAGGAACAATAACGATCGCATTATGGACCGTGTATCTTACAAGGACTCCGGAGACTGGCCAATAGGGCCAGATGGTTCGGGAGCCACCCTGACTAAGATCAATGAGGCC
>DASCOW010000073.1:0-1809 GCA_036012205.1 Verrucomicrobiota bacterium | reverse complement strand
CCCACGTGTCAAAGCCGACGGTGCGGCCCCCGAGTTCGGCGGCCAGTGCGACGGCCCGTTCGTGTGATCGGTTTGAGACGAGGATGCTTTGCGCGCCCCGGCTCTTGAGGGCGCGGGCGGCTTTTTCGCTCGTGTCGCCGGCGCCGATGATTAGCACTTGCTGTGACTTGAGGGAGTCGAAAATCGACTCTGCCAGTCCACCGCCACCGAACTGACGGAGATGCTGCCTCGCTGAATCTGCGTCTCTGAGCGGACGAGCTTGGCCACGTTGAATGCTTTTTGGAACGTCTTGTTCAGTTGCGCACCGGTGGCTTGCTCAGCGTGGGCGAGTTTGTAAGCCTGTTTCAGTTGGCCAAGGATTTCCGTCTCGCCCAGCACCATCGAGTCGATGCCGCACGATACGTGGAAGAGGTGATCGATGCTTTGCGGTTCGCGGTGTGTGTAGAGTTCGTCGCCGGTAGCCGAGTCGACGCCGTGAAAATCACACAAAAACTGCCGCAGCGCTTGACCAAGCGCGGGGTGATTGTCGCGGGTGGCTGCGTAGATTTCCACGCGGTTGCAGGTGGAGAGGATCACCGTCTCGTCGGCGATGCCACGCTCGCGCACTAGGCCAAGTGCATCGGCGATCTGCGAGTCGGAAAAGGCAAAGCGCTCTCGCAGTTCGACCGGCGAGGAGTGGTGGCTCAAGCCTGTGACAACAATGGGCATCGACTACGGGGCGGGATTGTGAATGCCCGAGAGCAGGTTTGTTCCCCAAAACGTGAGAATCACAAAACCAAATGCGATGATAGCCGACCAGGCGTGGCGGCGACCGCGCTGATCAAACTTCCAGTGAAGCATCAGCAGCACGCCGTAAATCGCCCAGACGAACATTGACCAGATGACCTTTGGGTCGCCCCGGAACGACGCACCTTCGGGCAGTTCCACAAACATCGCTCCCAGCCCGAGCCCGGCTGTGAGCAGCACCAAGCCGGTGGTCAGTGAAATGGTGACAATTTTTTCAAGTCGCTGAACGGGCGGCAGTAGGGTGAACAGCGCTCTCGCCCGGTGGGATTTCAAGCTGCGCTCCTGCGTGAGGAACATGCTGCCGGTGATGGCGCCGAGCCCAAACGCCCCGTATCCGAGCATGACCATCGCCGCGTGCAGGCTCGACCACCCGTTGATGAACTGCGATTTGCCGGTCGGCTCCGGGTCGAGGCCGGGCATCAGTGCAAAGACGCCGACGCAAAATAAAAGCGGTGAGGTGAACACCCCGAGAAACCGGAGCCGGGGCATTAGGCCGATCACCAGACCGCCGCCGGTGATCGCCCAAAGCACAAACGTGGTGGCTTCGTACAGGTTGTTCACCGGGCAGTGCTGCAGCGAAAAGCCGCGCTTGGCCATGGCGACGGTGTGCAACACGAAGGCAGCGGCCAGTAGACCGTAGTTGATCCAGTTGTCTCGCCGAAAGCCGCGCCTCCAAAGAAGGGCCGAGTACAGCATGCTCGCACCGTAAACTACGACGGCGAACAAAAACCACTGGCGAGCAGAATCCAAAACTCAGCGCGGCTTGCAAGCCGCTCAAGGCAGGGCAGTTTATGCCAATCAGAAATCGTATCAACCGAAACTTGCCCCGGTTTTGAATGTTCATCGGGCGGGCGGTTCTTTAGACTCTGCCGCGCATGAGTCAAGTGGCTCTCATTACCGGTGCGTCGCGTGGGATCGGCCGCGGCATTGCGCTTGAGTTGGCGGCGGCGGGATTCGACGTGGTGATCAATTACGCCGGAAACCAGGCCGCTGCCGACGAGACGGCCAAGCTCTGCACCGAGC
>DASCOW010000072.1:0-2247 GCA_036012205.1 Verrucomicrobiota bacterium | reverse complement strand
CTTGATATGCACTGCCATGTGGCCGGCATCGGCGCGGGGGGCAGCGGCTGTTTTGTTTCCAAGGAACTGCGGAACAATTTTCGGTTCAACATTTACATGAAGGCGTTTGGTGTGACGGTGGCCGAGGTGGAGGAACAGGGAGACCGGTTGCTGGTGGAGCGTTTGGCCAGAGGGATTACGGAGAGCGAACGAGTGGGTGCGGCGATCGTTCTGGCAATGGACGGTGCGGTGGATGACAATGGGAACCTTGATCGAGATCGGACAGAGTTTTACATTCCGAACGAGTTCGTTGCCGCTGAGACGGCCAAGCAGGCGAACCTGTATTTTGGGGCGAGCATCAATCCTCACCGTCTTGACGCGCTTGATCGGTTGCAATGGGCCAAGGACAACGGGGCGCTGCTGGTCAAGTGGCTGCCATCGATCCAGTTCATCGATCCAGCCGACTTGGCGCACGAGCCGTTCTACCGGAAAATGGCGCTGCTTGGTCTGCCGTTGCTGACGCACGCGGGACAGGAGCGTTCTTTCACCCATGCGCGGGATGAACTTGCCGACCCGGTGCGGCTCAAGTTGCCTTTGTCGCTCGGGGTGACCGTGATCGTTGCTCACGCGGCGTCCACCGGCGAGAACGATGGGCAGGAGGACATCGATCGGCTCATCCGGATGCTCGGCGACTATCCGAACCTTTACGCGGATATCTCAAGCATGACGCAGATCAATAAGTTGGGATATTTGCGACAGGCGATCACCGAGGAACGGCTCGAAGGGCGACTGCTTTACGGATCGGATTTTCCGCTCATCAACACTGCGGCGGTGACGCCGTGGGCGTTCCCGCTGAATTTGACTCACGACCGGATGAAGTCGATCAGCGCGATTGAGAATCCGTGGGATCGTGACGTGACACTGAAAGAGGCGCTGGGCGTCCCGGCGGATGTCATGGCCCGCCCTGCAGTTTTCTTCAGTGTGCCGCTTGGTCAAGCGGCTGCGGATTATCGGCCGATCTGGCCCTCAAGATAGCGCACTGCCTGCCGCACTTCCGTTTGCTGTTCCATCCGGTCGCGCACCAGTCGGCAGGCATGAAGCACGGTGCCGTGGTCGCGTCCGCCGAACGCCTCGCCGATGGAGTTGAGCGATTTGCCGGTCATTTCGCGGGCCAGATACATGGCGATCTGGCGCGGAAAGGCAATATTCTCCGGCCGGCGGCGGCTGGTCATGTCGGCAAAGCGAATATCGTAATGCTCCGCGACGCGTTTCTGGATGTTCTCAATCGAGACAACTGTGCGCCCCTCTTCATGGAGCACGTCCTTGAGCAGACCTTCAACGGTATTTGGCGTAACCGGCTCGCCTGTCAGGGATTGGTAGGATGAAACGCGAATCAGCGCTCCCTCAAGGCGGCGGATATTGGTGCGGATCCGCTTGGCCAGGAAACTGACCACTTCGTCCGGTAGATTAACATCTAGAGAGATGGTTTTTTTTCGCAGGATGGCCAGACGAGTTTCGAAGTCGGGCGGCTGCATGTCGGTTACCAAGCCCCACTCGAAGCGGGAAACCAATCGATGCTCCAGATTTTTGATTTCGTTGGCCGGCCGATCGCAGGTCATTACGATCTGTTTATGGGCCTCGTGCAGTGCGTTGAAGGTGTGGAAAAATTCCTCTTGAATGCGTTCCTTGCCGGAGAGAAACTGTATGTCATCAATCAACAGGACATCGGTTTTGCGATAGGTGCGCCGGAATTTGGCCAGTTCGTTGTTTTGGATCGCGTCGATGTACTTGTTGGTGAACTTTTCCGACGAGACGTAGGAAACTTTCAGTTTCGGGTTTTCCTTGAGCACGTTGTGGCCAATGGCGTGCAACAGGTGTGTTTTGCCCAGCCCCACTCCACCGTAAAGGAACAGCGGATTGTAGGAGCGCCCCGGCGATTGGGCAACAGCCATTGCCGCCGCGTGCGCAAAGTTGTTGTTGTCCCCGACGACGAAGGAGGAAAATGTGTTTGTAGGATTGAACAGTTTTTCCGCAGACTCGCGGGATGTTGAGCGTTTTGTGGGCCGCGGCTCGGCAACGGGGGCGGTCTCAGGTGCGCTCTGCGATTTGGCGGGAGCCGTTTCCAGAACGTTCTCGTTTATCTCCAACTTGACATTCAACTTTTTGCCGGTGATGTGGGCCAGCACATCCTGAAGCAATTCCAGATAATTATCCTTGAGCCAGACCGCGCAAAACTCGTTTGGAACGATCAAGGTAGCTGTTTCTTCT
>DASCOW010000071.1:0-8136 GCA_036012205.1 Verrucomicrobiota bacterium | reverse complement strand
GGGCGAAACAGCATGGCCAAAATGGTCTGCGTGTTCGGGGTGTCCTCCGCAACGCTCATTGGCGGCACATCGGCCACCTCTGCTGCGCGGCGTTGCGTGGTGTACAGTTTGCTCAGCGTGTACGGGTCGTACTCCGATGCCATCAGGCCCAATAACGACCTTGCGTTAAACGAGATCTCGTTAAACTGAAGTGACGCCTTGGAGACCGGCGCATACGTCGCCGGATCGATCAGGACATCACCCGCACGCCCGATCACGTCCCGCTCCGAGCTGCCCCCGAGCACCGGTACATGCAGATAAATCTTCGGCGTCCAGCCCCAAGCGCCCAGTGTCTGGCCGAAATCCTCGTTCGACGCGGCAATCCCAAACCTCGTCGTGGCCGGGTCGCTGAATCCCAGCACGCCAGCCGAGCTGTTAATGAAGAACCGCTGCGTTTCCGCGCCGGCCTCGGGCCACTTGGCTTGCAGTAGGTTGTTCGCGAGTCGCCTCGGATAAAACAAGTTCTGCCGGAAATGCCGCAGGCCAAGCCGGGCGCTCTCCGGCACTACGTCGTTGTAGCCTCGTGCCACCGGCTCCAGCACACCGGCCAGCAGCGTCTTGTCCACGCTGAACGACAATCGATTCATCGGTTCGAGCGGATCGGGCAACATGGCCGGCATCAATGTGCCGTCCTCCGGGTGGGACGGCATGGGCCACGAGTGAAACGCCTCGTCTCTGGACAACCGGACGCAACCGGTGATCCCGATCACGACAGCCAACGCTGCCATCCCTGAACCAACACTTGGAAACACAATTAAACCGGGGACATCTTGTGTCCGTATCCGTCGATAGGCAAGCGAACCTTTTTCGAAATACGCCCGCTCAAGCGCGGACTTCTTCGGTTCCAACCAATACTTGACGAGCTTCAATCGCACCCCAACACTCGGTGCACAAGGAGCCTAAGGCCTCAGTTTTCCGACAAAATGATTTTGTTTTTCATGAGAAAATTTACGTTGCCATGCGTCATGGCATTCGCCGCGATCCTGTCTGCCGCCGAATTGGTCCAGCCCAAGCTGGTCAGCGTGCAGCCGGCCACCGGCGAAGGTAAACAAGCCATGCGCGGCTTCCAACTCGCCGATGGATTGTCCGTGTCTCTCGTCGCTGCCGAGCCGCTGCTGGCCAACCCTGTTGCGTTCGACATCGACGAGCAGGGCAATTTTTACGTCATCGAGTGCTTTCGTTTGCACCGCGGCGTCACCGACATCCGTGAGCACATGAATTGGCTCGACGAGGAGCTGGCCTCGCAAAGCACCGATGACATGCTCGCCATGTACAAGCGCCACAAGGTGCGGGGGCTTACCGACTTTTCCGATCGCCTTCGGCGGCTCACCGACACGGACGGCGACGGTGTGCTCGACCACGCCACAGTGTTTGCCGACGGCTTCAACTCTCCCGCTGACGGCCTCGCCGCCGGGGTGCTTGCGCGTTACGGCAAGGTCTGGCTCGCCAACCTCCCGCACCTCTGGCTGCTCAAGGATCGCGACAACGACGGCGTCGCAGACTCCCGCCAAAGCCTTGCCTCCGGTTTTGGCGTGCGCGTCGGCTTCCTCGGACACGATTTGCACGGGCTGCGCCTTGGCCCGGATGGCCGGGTGTACTTCAGCATCGGCGACCGCGCCGCCTCGGTCGCCACCCTCGATGGCCGCAAGCTTCACACCCCTGAGTACGGCGCAATCTACCGATGCGAACTCGACGGCACCGGCCTCGAGATTTTTCACTACGGTTTGCGCAATCCGCAGGAACTCGCCTTCGACCAGCTTGGCAACCTCTTCACCGGCGACAACAATTCCGACGGCGGCGATCCTGCCCGCTGGGTGCACGCCGTCGAGGGCGGCGACAGCGGTTGGCGTATCGGCTGGCAATTCCTCAATAGCGCGCCGTGGACGACTCGCCGCGGCCCGTGGCTCGACGAGCGCATGTGCTTCCCCGACGGCGTGGCCGCCCACCGCATACCGCCCATCGCGAACATTGGCAACGGCCCCTCCGGCCTCACCTACTATCCCGGCACCGGCTTCGGCAACCGCTACGCAAACACGTTCCTTATGTGCGACTTCAAGGGCTCCCCGTCGGTCAGTGGCATCCACGCCATCCGCAACAAACCGGCCGGCGCGCACTTCGAGGTCGAGCAGCTCGACAAAGTTGTTTGGAACACTTTGGTCACTGATGTCGAGTTCGGCTTCGACGGAAACATTTACATCTCCGACTGGGTTAACGGCTGGGACATCACTGGCAAAGGCCGCCTCTACCGCCTCGCTTCCAATGACGCCGATTCCGAGGCTCAAGTTGTCAAAAAACTTTTCGCCAACGGCTTCGCCAAACTCGCCGACAGACAGCTCGCCGACCTGCTGAGCCACGCCGACATGCGCGTGCGCATGGCCGCGCAATTCGAGTTGGCCAAGCGCAACAACGCCGAGGCGCTCGCCGCCGCCGCCATGGCCAGCAACCGACTCACGCGCCTTCACGGCATCTGGGGCCTGGGGCAGATCAGCCGGCGCACCCAAGCGGTCAACAGCCTCGTGTTGCCATTGCTCAGCGATGCCGACACAGAGATCCGCGCCCAAGCTGCCAAGGTTTTGGGCGATGCAAAATTCGAACCAGCACACGGCCCGTTGGCCAAACTGCTCGCCGCCGCAAGCCCGCGCACCCGCGCCCTGGCCGCCATCGCGCTGAGCAAACTCGAGAAGGGAGCACACAAGCCGCTGGTTGCAATGCTCGAGAATAACAACGGCACCGACCCCGTCCTTCAGCACGCCGGCGCGCTCGCCTTGGCCAGTGGCAGCAAGGCAGCGCGTTTGGCCAAGCTTGCCAGCCACGGTTCCGCCGCCGTTCGCACCGCCGCCGTCATCGCGCTGCGCTGCCAGCACAGCGTCGAGGTGGCCGCGTTCCTTGCCGACGCCGACGCTCAAGTGCGACTAGAGGCTGCCCGCGCCATCGCCGATGCCCACATCGCCGGTGCCATGCCGCAACTCGCCCGCTTGGCCAGCCGCACCGGCTTGGCCAAGCCGCTCATGCGCCGCGCCCTCAATGCCAACTACCGCCAGGCCAACGCCAACGCCCTCGCCGCCGTCGCCGCCAACAGGGAGCAGGCTGAGTTCACCCGCGCCGAGGCGCTCAACCTGCTCGCCGCATGGGAAAACCCGTCCGGCCGCGACCGTATCAGCGGCCTGTGGCGCCCGATCCCCAAGCGTGACACGGCTGCCGCCGTCGGAGCGCTTGGTGGGAAAATCGACGTCATCCTTCGCAACAGCGAAGGTCTCATCCGCAGCGAAGCCATCGCCGCCGCCGCCGTGCTCAAGCTCAGTCAAGCCGGTCCCGCGCTGCTCACCGTTGTCAGAGATAAAAACGCCGGCGAGGCCCGGGCCGAGGCGCTCCGTGCGCTTGCCCAACTCGAAATCGCGCAGCTCTCCGACGCCGTCACTTACGCGAGCCGATCCGGCAGCACCGCCCTGCGCAGCGAAGCCACCCGACTGGCCGCCAAGGTCAAGCCGGCGGGAGCCGCTGACAAACTTGAGGCCGCCTTGGCCAAGGGCAGCATCGCCGAGCAGCAAAGCGCCCTCATCGCACTGGGTGAACTGAAGAATTCCGACGCCGACGCCGTGCTGGCCAAGTGGCTCGACAAACTGCTTGCCGGTGCCGTCGCGCCGTCGTTGAAACTCGAGCTGCTCGAGGCTGCCGCCAAGCGTACCGGCGACATTGTCAAAGCCCGGCTAGCCACGTTCAACGAAAGCCGGCCCGATCCGAGACAAAACTTTTTCGCACTTGAGCCGTATGCTGAAACGCTCGAGGGCGGCAACGCTGCCAACGGCAAAAAAATGTTCTTCGAGAACATTGCGCTGAGCTGCGCGCGCTGCCATGTCATCGGAGGGCAGGGTGGCGAAGTCGGCCCCGCCCTCGACGGCATCGGTTCACGTGCCGACCGCAACCACCTGCTCGAGTCCATCGTCAATCCCAGCGCCAAGATTGCCGAGGGGTACGATTTCTTTTTGATCATGCTCAAGAACGGCTCCGGCCACGCCGGCATCATCAATAAAGAGACCGCCAGCGAGCTGCTTCTTAACTCCCCGGAGGACGGTCTGGTTACCGTAAAAACTGCTGACATCAAGGAGCGCATCAAGGGCCCAAGCGGCATGCCGCCCGGCCTACAAATGATCGTCTCAAAACGCGAACTGCGCGACCTCATCGAATACCTCGCCTCTCAAAAAACTGAGGTCAAGTAAGTTTTCCTTTTTAGAGAACAGTCGTAGGTTTGAATACCACTACGGCTGACCGTTTTCGAATTGTGTTCGACCGGTCGGCAGTCCGCTGCTAGCGTCCGCGCGCGTATGAAATCCCTGACATTTTCTCTGTCTTTATTTCTGTCCGTCGCGTTGCAGGCTGCCGACAAGCCGACGCACTCTGCCGTCAGCCCAGAGCCGCGCAGTGGCAATTGGATGAAGCGGCACGAGTCGTTCAACCAGCGCGTGGCCAAGGGCAACGTTGACTTGATCTTCATTGGCGACTCGATCACGCACGGCTGGGAGGGCAACGGCAGAAGTGTTTGGGCGAAGTATTATGCCAAGCGCAACGCCGTGAACCTAGGCATCGGCGGCGACCGCACGCAGCACGTCCTGTGGCGGTTCGACAATGGCAACGTCAAAAGTATCAGCCCCAAGGTCGCCGTGGTGATGATCGGCACCAACAATTCGGCGGACGGCCGCAACACCGCCGTGGAGATGATCGACGGTGTGACGGCGGTCATCGACAAGCTTCGCGCCAAGTTGCCCAAGACGGAAATCCTGCTGCTCGATATTTTCCCGCGAGGCCAGCGCATCAACGCGCAGCGCGGCAAGATCCTCCAGGTCAACCAGGTGCTCTCTCGTCTCGACATCCGGCCGCATGTGACCTTTCTGCGCATCGGCCAAAACTTCATCAGTCCCGACGGCAGCATTGCCAAGGACATCATGCCGGACTTCCTCCATCTCACGACGGAGGGCTACGAGATCTGGGCCAAGTCGATCGAACCAACGCTGGCCAGACTGATGGGCGAGTAACCTGGCGCACCCGTGCTTGGCCAAGGAGGCAACCCGTTGAACGAGACTGCGCAACCCAGCGACTTCAGCGAGACGCTACGGCTTTTCGACTCGCTTCACCTTGCGGCGCTTGGCCTGTCGCTGCTGGCCATCGTCTGTGTGCCGCTCGTTGGCAAGTGCCTCTCCACGACAAACCGTGGTCGCGCCACTTGGGCGCTGGTCGTGTTTGCCATCGCGCAGGAAATCGTCGACTACGGCAACCGCGCCAGCTACCGCGAGCTTAATCTCGAGCAGGATCTGCCACTGCACCTCTGCAACTACAGCCTCGCGATCGCAGCGGTTGGCCTGCTTGCTCGCAATCGGTTCTGCTTCGAGACAGCTTACTTCGTTGGAGCGACTGCGGCGTTGCAGGCGCTGATCACGCCCAATTTCGACGACCTGAAAAATCTCACTGAGTACGTTGTTTACTACATCCACCACGCGCTGATTATTCTTTTTGCGCTATGGAACATTGTCGTGGACGGCATGGTCGCGAGTCGTGGTGCTGTGGCACGCACGCTCCTGTTTATCGTCGCGATGATGCTGCCGGTCGGCCTTGTCAACCGGCTGACAGACGCGAACTACATGTACATCTGCGCCCGGCCGGAGGTGAACAACCCGCTCGTGATCGGCGCCTGGCCGTGGTACATCGCCAACATCCTTTTCATCGGCTGGATACTCATGCTCATCGCCAATCTGCCCATGCTGCGGATGCGCCGTCGCAACACGAAATGAACCGGCTGCTGCTAACGCTTTTGCTGCTGGCCGCTGCGCTGCCGTGCTTGGCCGCCGAACCGGGCGGCATCGACCACTCGCGGTTGCTCGCGTATCATGACGTGTCCGGCAGTGAGCACGCCGTAAACACCCCGGCTGACTGGGCCAAGCGGCGGCGGCAGATCATCGACGGTATGCAGCAGGCGATGGGGCCGCTGCCGAGCCGCACCGCGCTCCCGCCGCTTGACATGCTTGTGCGTGGCCAAGCCGATGGCGCCGGCTTCACGCGGCTAAGTATCGACTTTGTCGCCGAGAAAAACGACCGCCTTCCCGCCTTGCTCTACCGACCCAAGGCCAAGCGTTTGGTCAAGCGGGCCGGCATCCTTGCTCTGCACCCCACCTCATCGCTGGGTAAACATCGCATCACGAGGGAAGGCGGCGTTCCCAACCGTGCCTATGCCTACGAACTAGCCAAGCGTGGTTATGTCGTTATCGCGCCCGATTATCCGCCATTTGGTGATTACAAATACGACTTCGAGTCGGACGAATACGTATCCGGCACGATGAAGGGGATCTTCAACCACATGCGCTGCGTGGATTTGCTGCAGTCCCTGCCCGAGGTGGATCCCAAACGCATCGGAGCGATCGGCCACTCGCTCGGCGGCCACAACGCAATGTTCGTCGGTGTGTTCGACACGCGCATCAGCGTCATTGTATCGAGCTGTGGTTGGACGCCGTTCCACGACTACTACGGCGGAAAAATTGCCGGCTGGACAAGTGACCGCTACATGCCGCTGCTCAAGACGCGCTACAAGCTCAATCCCGACCGCGTGCCTTTCGATTTTTACGAGGTTGTCGCCGCGCTAGCCCCTCGTGCGTTCTTTTCGAGTTCGCCGCTGCATGACAGCAACTTCGACGTGCGAGGCGTGAAGAAGGCCATCCCCAAGGCTCGGGAAGTATACAAGCTGCTTGACCAACCGGACGCTTTGCAACTCCGCACCCCTGATTGCGAACACGATTTCCCGCCCCAAGTCCGTCAGGAAGCCTACCGCATTATCGATCAAGCCCTCGGACAGCCGAGTGGTTGACGGTCAGAGCAGTTGGGTGATGGGCTCGGCGCCGTTCATGAGTTGCTGCACCTCGGGCGGGATGCCCGGTATGGCGCGCAGGGTGCCGGTGTCCAGCACGGTGTCCATGATCGTGGCGTAAAGGTTGGGGATGGTGATTCGGTCGCTGGCTGGCTCGCCGCCGTCGCGGGTGGTGGAGCCGACGACGCGGCCCATTTGCAACCCCCCGCCGTACAACAGCAGCGGCGCCACTCCGGCCCAGTGCTCCCGGCCGCCCCGGGCGTTCACCTTGGGAGTGCGGCCCATCTCACCGCAGCAGACGAGTAGGATTTTGTCCCGCAATCCGCGCGCTTCGACGTCCTCGATGAACGCACTCACTGCGTGGTCGAACGGTGTGCCGACGTAGCCCATGCCTTCGATCATCGTGGCGTTGTTTTTGTCGGCGTGCATATCCCATACGAAGTTGGTGGTGATGGTGATGAAACCGGCACCGCGTTCCGCCAGGCGCCGGGCGAGTAGCAACAGTTTGCCGAGGCTGTTGACATGCTCGACGTAGCGTGGGTGGTTATTCCATTTTTTGCTGATGCGCGAGATGTTCATCAGCTTTGACGTGTCGTAGCGTTCGATCAGCTTGGGGTCTTCGCGCGTGATGTCGAACGCTTTCGACACGCTGCCGGTGAGCGTTTGAAAGGCCTGCGCCTGAAACCGATCAACGCTTTCGGCGGCGTCGCTTTCGCCGACAACCCGCCGCCACTTGTCGAGGCGGGCCAGCAATTTGCGCCGGTCGTCGAGCCGCGCGGGGTCGATGGCCAACTGCATGTCGCGTTTGAGATCCCCATCGCCGCTTGGGGCGAACGGCGCGTAGGCCGAGCCAAGCGGCCCAGTGCTGTCGAACCGGCCCAGATCCATGAACGCCGGCTCGGCGGAGCTGTCCACCGCACGAGGAAAGAGCGACAAGTTGCGAGGCATGCCGTTGCGCGGATTATTTGCGCCAGCGATGCGGGCGTAATGCGAGCCGATATGCGCCCCGGCCGAGTAGCGATTGCTGATGATCGGCTTGGTATTGTGCGCGTTGCTCTCTGTCGTGAACGAGCGCACAACGGAAAACTTGTGCGCCAGCTTGGCCAAGCGCTGCATCGTGCTACCAAAGGTGATACCAGGGATGGTCGTTGGAATTTCGCCGGTCAACGAGCGGATGCCTGATGGCGCACTCATCTTCGGGTCGAACGTCTCGTACTGCGACGGGCCGCCGTGCTGGAACAGGAAGA
>DASCOW010000070.1:0-11865 GCA_036012205.1 Verrucomicrobiota bacterium | reverse complement strand
ATGGTATGCTAACAGCCATTTGGGCACCGTTTGCCCTCGTGCTATCCCCCCTTTCCCTTTTTGGCGGTATTTATGTCCTCTGTTGGGCGATCCAACACACGCGCAGGTATTGGTATGGATGGGTTGGCCTGATCCTGCTGGCGCTGGCCTCGCCGTTCCTACTGGTGCTCGGCCATACCATAACGGAATCCATTTTTGCCAAACCCGACGCGGTTGCTCTAGTTGCCCAAGAGGAGGAGGAAGAGATTGAAGAACAATGGCCCGCCGGAGTGGATCGTGATGACGATGGTTTTGATGATTACGATGAATTCCTAACCGGGCACGATCCCCAGGATCCCAACGATACTCCAAAGCTCATGGAAGTGGAGGAGGCCATTTCTGAATTTCATTGGGAAGACAGCGATGAAGATGGATTTGATGACTATGATGAACATATTGTGGGAACCGATCCGACAAATTCGGAAGACACGCCAACACAAGAGCAGGTGGACGCGGCTCTAGCGGAAAGAGAAACTGTTTTGGCCAAAGAAGAAGCCGACGCGGCAGAAGAGCAAAGAGAGGCTCAAGCTAAAGCGCTCGAACCACTTCCGGGGCATGATCCCTCCAACCTGCAGGGCAACTACGGCATCAAAAAAATCCATCTGGCCGTGCTGCGTGGTGACCTAGCCGACACCCAGGCGCAAGTGTCTACGAATGCAGACATCAATGCACCGGATGAGGTCGGCAACACGCCGTTGCATCTCGCGCTGGGCCTGAGCGAAACCATGATCGCGGAATGGCTCATCAGCCAGGGCGCCGATCTGCAGGCCAAGACCAACGATGGTCGGGCCGTGGTTCACGCCGCAGCAGCCGGGGGCCAACTCGAATTGCTGAAAAAACTGGTCGCCGAGGGACTCAAACTGGACACAAAAAACGCGCTTGGCCAAGGGCCACTGCACTTGGCCTGTGCCGCCGGCCAAACGGAAACCATCGAGTGGCTGTTTGGCCAGGGGCAAACGGCAACCGCTCCCGATGCCAACGGCAACACGCCGCTGCACATGGCGGTGATTCACGGGCGAGTCGGCTTGGTTAAGCCGCTGATCGATGCAGGCGCCGACCTGAAACAACTCAACACGCTTGGCGAAGCGGCGATCCACCTGGCATGTACCAACGGCCAAGTTGGCCTGGTCAACTGGATGCTCGAGCAGGATGCGACCCTGGCCAATCTCCCGGACGGCGACCGGTTCACGCCGCTGTATCACGCCGCCATCAACGGCAACTCGCGCACGGTCTCGCTGTTGTTGACGCACAAGGCCGAAATCAAGGCCGGAGACAATGCAGAGCTGGGAGAATTGTTTGCAAAAGTACTGGCGGACAATGTCGAGTATTTTGAACGTTTCGAAGAGCAGATGAACCCCTTCGGCGGGATGGGCATGGGCATGATGGGAATGATGCCTTTCGGAATGGGGATGCCGGGCATGGGAATGAATCCGTATGGCATGATGGGAATGGGAGGCATGGGCATGCCGGAATTCGATGAGGAGGAATTTGAGGGAATTGGCGTCGACAGCGACGAGGATGGATTCGATGACTATGATGAAAATCTCGTGGGAACCGATCCGGAAGATCCGGACGACACTCCAACGCAGGAACAGGTGGACACGGCACAAGCTGAAAAAGATGCAGCTGAGATTGCAGAAGATGATGCGGCTAACTTATTGGTTGAGGATGAATCCTCCGACGAAAGCGAGATGGACCCCGAAGAAGAGGAGGAGGCGATGCCGGACTTCGGTGGATTACCGGGGACTCCCACGGGAATGATGCCTGGTTTGAATCCCAATGGCATGGGCAATCCGTTCGGTATGCCGGGCATGCAACGCGGAGAAAAAAAGGACGCTCCCAAGCCAAAGGATCGAAGGGCACTGATGGGGGCCGATACGAACGGGAACACGGTGATGCATCTCGTGGCCGCCATCGGCAGCAGCCAGATGGTCGAGGCAGCAACGAATATCCCTGAACTCTCCAGAGAGGATACAAACCAGCTAGGCTTCACACCTCCTGACCTTGTGAAAGCACTCGGCCGGGAGGAAGTCGCCCCTCACTTGGCTGACTACGAAGATGCTTATGGGGGTATGGGCGGCATGTATGGCATGGGAATGGGCATGATGGGAATGCCCGGGATGATGCCCTATGGCATGGGGATGCCAGGTATGGGAATGAATCCGTATGGAATGATGGGAATGGGCGGCATGGGGATGCAGGGGATGCGAGAAAATGAATCCAAAAAAACGAATCTTTTTCCGCCCCTGAAGAAGCCGTTGGATCTTTGGCGCACAGAATCCGATATAGGCGTGGACAGCGACGAGGATGGTTTTGATGATCATGATGAAAAACTAACCGGCCACGATCCGGAGAATCCCAATGACACTCCAACACAGAAGGAAGTGGACGCTGCCAAATCGAAAATGTTGACAGCCAATATTCAGGCGTTTGAAGAGGAGCAAGACGACGAGTTCAGCTCTTATGATGAATTCGCCAGCGAACCCGGCAATCCTGCCGGCGGAATGGGCATGGTGCCTTACGGTATGATGGGAATGGAGATGGAAACTAACCGGGTGGAGGTGCAGGTGAAGGATGAGTTGGAGCTCCGCTCCGTTGCTCAAAAACGCGTTCCAACCGCCGGTCAGCCGCGTTCGTTTTTCGAGCAGGTTATCACCAACAAAGGTGAGCTTTACGAACGCCAAAAGATCAGTGGCCTGTTCCATCAAGCCACCGATCCCCAGACCGGCTACAGCGCGCTTAAGTGGATGGAGCTGCTGAACCGTAACCTGAAGGCGCCCAATCTAGCGGACGCCAACCCGGAGGATGCCGCACTGGATCGCCTTCGCACCCGCGAGACAGCCCGCACATCTTTCGGTGCGAACGGGGAGCCGCTTCTGCACCGCCTCGCCCGCGAAGGCAACGTGTACCAGCTGTCGTTCGCGCTCGCCCGCAATCCCGACCCCAACCTGATGGACGGGCGTGGGAGAACCGCTCTGCATGTCGCTGCGGCGAGCGGTCGCGTCAGCTTGATGAAACAATTACTTAGCCTGGGTGCCGACCCTGCAGTTGTGGATCAATACGGCTTCACGGCCCTGCACTGGGCGGCTCAAAATGGTCAACTGGAGACAGCTCGCCACTTGGTGGAGGAGGTTAAGGTTGAACGCGTAGCCGACCGACTCAGCCGCACCCCGTCCGCCTTGGCCAAGTCACGCGGACATACGACGATCAGCGACTATCTAAGTGCCAACTAAGGGATTCGAAGCTAGTCCTCCAGGCCGCTGAATGCGCGACGCGCCATCGTGTCGGCGGGGAGTTTTCTCGGCAGCCAAAATCGCTTTTTTTAGAGGCTTTGCGATAGGCGTCACCGTCCATTTTCTCAACATGGATGTCTGAGAAGAGCAAATCCCCATAACCCTTGTACCGAAGAGACAACGACTCGGCAGCACCACCAAATCCTCTTGGCCCCACCTGTCCGCTATAATCATTCGGCCCAAGGTTGCCTTCCATCAGCAACATCGTCTTTGCGGGTTCCTGGAAGGCGGACACCTTGGTCTCATGGCAAATGCCGCAGTTCATGGCGTAGCTGTAGTTGCGTGGGGCAAACCGGTTGAACCTCCCGCCGCCCTCGCCCGTGTTGCTGTTCCGGCGTGGTTTGCCGGAACTCAGCTCGATCTTGTCAGTCAGGCAAAGATAGACGTCCTTGTTTTCAAGGTAAGGGTGCAGGGTACCGGTTGTCATGTCACCCACGCTGGTGTAAAGCCACCTGCGAAAGGTGGGATAGTTGTCGTCGTTATCCACCGCGTAAAGCGAGGAAGCCATTCCAAGTTGCCGAAGGCTGTTGATGCAGGCAACCGAGCGGGCGGACTCCTTTGCGTTGCCAAGGGCTGGCAGCAGCAGGCTGGCAAGAATGGCGATGATCGCAATCACCACCAGCGTGAAGCCGAGACAAGCCCGTTTCAAAAAAGCCCGCACGACAAGTGGGAATGCTGCCAGTGCAAGGAATGGAAGCAAGAAAGTTCTGTGGCCTGCTCAACCTCGGCCCGTTCACCGGATTGGAGTCGGGGAAGCTTGGGCCCTGCGCAGCCGGCGTGTGATTTCGGGCTGGACTTTCGACCACACGGTGGAATTGTGTCGCTGACACGAATCGATTTGAGAAACATGAAAATCAAGTTCTTCCCCTCAATGGCGCTTGCGCTTGGCCTGACGGCGCAAAATGGCCAAGCCGCTGAAATCGCTTCCGGGCCACCGGCCGGCACGCCGCTCGCCCCGGTGAACAGCTACGCCCTGCACGGGCCGCGCAAGGGGCAGGAGTTCGATGCAGCCCAGTCGCTTGGGCAAGCTCCGGGCGCGCTGCTTTTTATCCATGAACTGACCCGCAACATCGTCCCGGTGTTGCGCGGCCTCGATGACCTCACTTCGGAGTTTTCCGTGGTCGGTTTCAGTTCGTACACGCTACTGCTTTCCGACGATCGCACCTCGGCGGAGAACCGGCTCAAGGCGGTCAACGGATCGCTCAAACTCGCGCACCCGATCATCCTGAGTCTCGACGGACTCGAGGGGCCGGGCGACTACGCACTCAATCGCCGTGCCGCACTCACTCTGGTCTTGACCAAGGGCGGCCGGGTGTCCCGCGCGGTCGCGCTCACCGACACCGGCGAACACACGCTGCCCGCGCTGCGCCAATGGATCGAGGCTGTTGCCGGGGAGATTCCCGCAGACGCCGGTGCACTGCGACAAACCATCGCCAAGAATCTGCCCGACGACGCAGAGGCCCTGCGCGGCCTGGCCATCGAGCAGGCGCTGCAGCTGCAGAAACTTCGCGGCCGTCTGGCCCGACTCGAGAGTGGGCAAATGAACAAGCGCATGCAGCCTCAACGCCCGCGACGCATGAAACGCGACGCGCCAAGCGACACCCAACGCCCAGCCGGCACCCAGACCGGGACCAAGCCGGTGGCCAGGCGCGAAGGCGCGCCGCCAGACGACACTGACCTACAGTCGAGACTTCGCGCCTTCATCCGCAAGACGAACAGCGACGAGCGCAACGACGAGGTTTTTGAGCGCATTACCGCGCGTGCCGCCGTGAGCGCGGAGCTGACGCGCCAGACACGCGAGATGTTCCGGCTCGTCCTCAGTCTCAAAGATCGCTACGGCACCCCGCACGCCCACGAGCTGGCCGAGGGATTTTTGGAGAAACACCCGGTAGCGAAGAGCCGGTGACATGTGCCGCGCCTGGATCATCGCCGCTGCCTTCGCCTCGCCACTTGTTGCCGGAGCGAGCGAGCCCAAGCCGTTTCATTTTGCGCACGATATCTCGCCGCTGCTAATCAAGCAGGGCTGCGCCTCGGCCGAATGCCACGGCGCGGCGACCGGCCAGGCCGGCTTCAAGCTGTCACTCTTCGCGATGAATTCCGCCGCCGACTACGCCGCGCTCACGCAGGAACTGGATGGCCGCCGGATCGACCTGGCCAGGCCGGAAGCCAGCCTGCTTCTCCGCAAAGCCACCCGGCAAGCCAAGCATGAGGGCGGTCGCATTTTCAAAGAAGGCAGCGCCGACTACGAGTCGCTGCTCGGCTGGATCCGGCGAGGCGTGGCGTTCGCTGAGAACGAGCCGGGCAGCCTGGCTAAGCTGCGGCTTGAGCCGCGCGAAGATGGCTTCGCGGCGGTGGCGGAGTTCCGCCTGGCCAAGAGCATGGTCACCCGCGACGTCACGCGGCTCACTGTATTCTCAAGCACTGACGAGGCCGTGGCACTCGTTCACGACGACGGCTCGGTGACCCGGCGTGCCCCCGGCGAGGCGTGGGTGATTGCCCGTTACGCCGGCCGCAACGCCCGTGCCATCATCCGCCAGTCGTTCAACGAAGGCCCGCCGGGCGCGGCACCGTCAACGCATCCGCTCGACGCCGCTTGGCTCGCCGGCCTTGAATCGCTGGGCCTCAAGCCGGATGCCGAGGCGGACGCCTTCCTGCTCGCCCGCCGGTTGCACATCGACCTCGTCGGCCGGCCGCCGACGCCGGACGAACTCGACGCATTTCTCGCGCTGCCACCAGCCAAGCGCTTGGCCAGGACGGCGGATCGACTGATGCGCTCGGAGGAATTCGCGCAGGTGTTCTCCGGCCACTATCGTCGCTGGCTCGAGTTGCCGGAGGCGCGTGGCGAAAAAGATTTTGAGAAACCCCGGAACACAAAACTACGCCGCTACCTGCTCGAGACCGTTCGCCAAAACAAGCCTCTGCCGCAACTGGCCAGGGATATTCTCGGCAGCGGGGAGGCGGGTGGATTCGTCACCCGGCACAACGACCCGCGCGACCGCGCCGAGTACGTTGGCCGCACGCTGCTGGGCATGAGCATCGGCTGCGCACGCTGCCATGACCACCCGATGGACCGCTGGCAGCAACGCGAGCACCTCGCCTTTTCCGCGTACTTTGCCGACGCGCGGCCGAATCCCGATGGCGGCATGATGGTCGGCAAGCTGTTCCTGCCCGGCACCGGTAAGGCGGTTCAGCCCGCGCTGCTCCGGCTCAATCCCAACGCGCCGCCGGCTCCGAAAAACCGGCCCGATCACGAGCTGGAGTGGAGTATCCTTGAAGGTGATCACGACCAGTTCGGCCGAAATGTAGCCAACCGTTTCTTCGGCATCCTCATCGGAAAACATCTCGTCGACGCGCCGGACGATCATCGGCTAAGCAACCCGGCAATCCATGGCGCGCTGCTCGACGCCCTCGTTCGGGAGTTCGAGCGCACCGGCGGCGATCCGCGTAAATTGATTCGCGCCATAGTCACCTCCCGCGTGTACGCCCTGGCCAGCGAACCGCGCGATGGGCACGCGCTGGCAACGGACCCGGCTGCACGCTACCTCGCCCGTCGCGAGGCCCGACCGCTGACGCCGGCCCAGTTCAAGCAGGCGATCGAGTGGGTGATCGGCGACGCGCTGCCGCACGAGCCGCCGCCAGAGTCGCCGCTCGCCCGGCAGCTGTACGTGCTCAATAGTGGACTGATCCAGGATGGCTTGGCCAAGCCGGGCAACTCGGTGGCTGCCATCGGCGATTTTGTCAGTGAGCCGGCGCAGCAACTGCACGCGTTGTTTCGCTTGGTTTTGTCCCGCGATCCCAAGCCAAGCGAATCCGAGTCATTTTTACCGACACTCGAAAAGCAAGGCGCGGCCGGCCTGGGTGACTTGGCCTTTGCGCTGATGGCGGGCCGTGAGTTTGGCTCGTTACGTTGACGAACGACCTAAACCGATGAACCCTTCCTCCATGTTTCGACGTCGCGACTTCCTGACGACAATGGGCGCGCTGCCGTGGCTGCCCGGCCTGCTGCAGGGCGCGCCGCTGCTCCGCAAGTCAAACCGCTCGCTGATTGTGTTGTGGATGGATGGCGGCATGTCGCACATCGACACGTTTGACGGCAAGCCGGAGGCGCGTCCGGACATTCGCGGCGAGCTCGTCGCGCGCGAGTCGAGCCTTGAGGGCGTGTTCGTGAGTGAGCACCTACCGCGAATCTCCGGCATCATGGACCAGTGCGCGCTGGTGCGCTCGATCACGAGCACGGAGGGCAACCACGGGCGCGGTTCGCACTACATGCTCACCGGCCGCCGCCCATCTCCGTTGCTCGAGTATCCATCGATCGGCTCGGTGCTGACGCCGGAACAACTCGGCGACGGCAACCCAATCCCCTCCTACGTCGCGATCCCCGACGCGCACCCGTACGCGAGGCAGGGATTCCTGCCGCTGACACGCGGACCGTTCGAGGTCGGTGGCGACCCGTCGAAAGGCGAATTCCGCGTGCGCAACATGGCCGCCTCGCCGCAGGCGCAACGGGCGCTGTCGCTGCTGCAAACTGTTGACGCACTCGACGGCGCGCCACGCTCCGAGGCGGAGCAGGCGCGCGACCGGTTCCTGTCGCAGGCACGCTTCATGTCGCTCTCGCCCGAAGCGCGAGAATTGTTCGACCTCTCCAGCGAAAAACCGGAAACGCGCAAGCGTTATGGCCGCAAGCTGCTGGGTCAGTCCGCTCTGCTGGCACGGCGGTTGGTCGAGGGCGGCGTGCGAACGGTGCTCGTCCGTTACAAGGGTTGGGATCATCACCAGGGCATCGCACGGGCGCTTACCTACGGCTTCCCACCCAAGCTGGAAGCGCTCGACCAGGCCGTCTCCGCACTGCACGAGGACTTGATCCAGCGCGGACTCGACGATCGCGTTACCGTCCTGTTGGCCAGCGAATTCGGTCGCACGCCACGCATCAACCCGAGCGGCGGGCGCGACCACTGGGGCCGCGCCAGTTCGGTGCTGCTGTTTGGCGGCGGGCTCAAGCGCGGCGTGGTTGTCGGCAAAACTGATGTCAACGGCGAGAAACCGATCGCGCGGCCCGTCACTCCGGCGGATCTTTTTAGTACGGTGCTTGCCGCGCTCGGCGCCGACCTCGAGCATGTGCTGCACACGCCGGACGGACGCCCGGCCCGCATTGTTGTCGAGTCGGCCAAGCCGGTTCACGAAATCCTGCAAGGCTGACGATGTTTCCACTCCGTATCGCCACCCTCACGCTGTTGCTCACTCCGCTTGGCCAAGCGGAGGAATCGCCCGCGCACCTTGGCCCCGTCACCGGCGTAGCCGTGGTCGGTGGGCAGGTGTACTCCGTCTCTCAAGGTGGGATTTTCCAGGAAGACGCGAGCTTGGCCAAGCCACCGTTCCGCGTGATGTCGATGGCGGCTGGGCCGCAGTTGCTGCTCGGCGGCGGCCAACCGGCAGTCAGCGGCGATGTTGCTGCGATAGATTCCGCCACGGGCACCCTGGCCAAGCTGCGGCTCGGCGATGACTTGGTTTACTCCGTCGCCGTATCGCCGGACGGCAAAACGGGTGCCGCCGCGTTGGCTGATGGTCGTGTGCTGACCTTTGATTTTCCCAGCCTCGAACCGGGCAGCGTCTGCGAAGCCAACCGCCATGAGGCGATCGTTCGCGCCGTGGCGTTTTCGCCGGATGGCCAATGGCTCGCCTCCGCCGGTCTCGACGGCCTTGTGCTGCTGACGCCGCGCAAGCCCAATGCCAAGCCGTTCGTGCTGGCCGACCACTCCGCCGGCGTCGAGTCGCTCGCCTTTGCGCCCGACTCTGCCCGGCTCGCCTCCGGTTCGCGCGACGGTCGCGTGCGGTTGCACTCAAGCGAAGGTCGTCTGTTGCGGACATTTCAGGGAGTCGGAGAGCCGCCGGACGCCACCGGCTTTGGCCAAACTCCGAGAGTTCTTTGCCTCAATTGGAGCGGAGCGGGTCTCATCGGCGGAACGTCGAGCGGCTACGTCTTTCGGCTACCCAGCGGCCAAGGTGAATGGCAGCCGCTCCACTGCGAAAAGGCCAGCCCCGTGTACTCGCTTGGCCAAACGCCCGCTGAGATCGTCAGCGGAAAAACCGGCCAACTGCTCAAGCTACCGAAATCGTGAAATACTCGGAGGTTTTTGCGAGACTTCAAATCCGTTTGGCGCAGCCTCCTCTCCCGGCAGGAGTGGGTTGGGGTGAGGGAGAAAGCAAACGACTGTGAAAGAAATCTCGGCCGTGCACATGTCCATCCTCAATGTGCCTCAATCCGGTAGAGATGGGTTTTTGTGCGGAGAATCCACGCGGTGCCGCGCACAGCGGGGGAAGCCATGAAGCCGCCATCGAGTTGGCTCTCAGCGAGAATCTCAAACTGGCGCGCGGCCGCTATCGCAGTGGCCTTACCCTCCTCGCTGAAGAAGAAAATACGCCGGCCATCGGTTGCGGGAGAGGCGGAAAAGTTGCCCCCGACCCGCTCGCTCCAGACAATATTGCCGGTCTTGGCCTCGATGCACGATGCGATGCCGCCGTCGTCGATCATGAAAATCAACTCGTCAATCAGCAGCACAGACGGCTTGTTGGAAACGCTGCGCTTGAGTCGCCACCGGATGTGTGTGCCAGTCGCCTCGCCACTTGCGCCGGGATCAACCGCCAGCAACTGACCCTTCGCAAAACCGGTCGGGTAAAACAGCAGCCCGTGTCCGTACACCGGCCGTGTGCTTGCCGAGTGCTGCGCCCGCTCGGTAATTCGCCAAAGCTCCCGGCCGGTCATAGGGTCGTATGCGTAGCCAGCCATCGCGCCGACACTGATCAGTTGCGTGACGCCGTTGTGCCGGATGACGTGCGGTGTGGAGTAGCCCTTGCGCAGATCGCCGTCGCGGAACGGCTCGCCGTTCGTGTTGAGATCCTGAAAGTCAACGCTGCGCTTCGTGCGCCAGACCGTCTTGCCGGTGCGCTTATCCAGCGCGGTAATGAACTGGTGATCGGCTCCGTCGAACGTGAGGATGAGCAGGTTTTTGTGAAGAATCGGCGACGAGCCGGCCCCGCGAAAATGGTCGCACACAAAATCGTCCCGCGTCCAAAGGACTTCTTTGGTCTCGGTATCGAGGCATGCCGTACCTGGTGAACCCCAAGTCAGATAAACGCGACCCTCTTCGACGACCGGCGTCGGCGAAGCGTAGCTGTTAAACTTGTGCGCGAACTGCGGCTTGGCGACGGAGAAAAGTTGCTTTTCAAAAATGATTTTGCCGCTGTTTGCATTAACGCAAAGCCCCGTGAGTTTATGGCCTTTTTCGTCGGCCGTCGTGAGCCAAATCTTGTCGTCCCAAACCACCGGTGACGACCAGGCCCGGCCCGGCAATGCCACTTTCCAGTCGACATTTTTTTTCTCGCTCCACTCGGCCGGCAGCGCTTGGTCTCCGGGAATGTGCCCCGTGCCAAGGGGTCCGCGAAACTGTGACCAGTCACCTTCATTTCCCAAACATTTTTTAAGGAAAAAATCAGACAACGCAAACAGCGTTATGCACCAGATTACAGTAACACCGGAAACTGCGTATCGTCGGGATAAAAAAGAGGGTCGTGAGAACATTGGCAGCAATGTTTTTTTCTCCGCGGATCCTGCCGGGTAATCTGAGTTTTTGCAAGCGGTGGCTTTTGAACTGGTTTAGTGTCAAACAGGGCCACAAGCGAGACGGCTCTTTCCATATAAATATCTTTTGCTTATATAAAAATCTTGAATAATAAGGCAATCATTGTTTTTTTTAAAAATAATTAACCGGCGCTTAAAGTTGAAGATATCGACAGAAGTTTGGTGGTGGATTAATCACAGGTAATTAGGGTGGAAATAAGCTAGGAGTGAATGCAGATACTCCCCCTCTAATTAGAGCAACAACATGGAAATCACGCTTGATGATAAATAGGAATAGAGAACAAGGATTCGCCGTAAGAATGAAACAAATATTAATCACAACAATCGGCGCTGCCATCACGCTTGCTTACGGCGACTCACCGTTGCATGCGGCCGACGAGAACGATCAGCCACCGAACTTTGTTATCCTGCTCAGTGACGACCAGAGTTGGGTGGGATCGTCCGTGTTAATGGATCGGGCCGACAAGCGTACGCGCAGTGACTATTTTCGCACGCCACATTTGGAGCGCTTGAGCAAGCGCGGTATGTTGTTTTCTCAGGGTTACTCGCCGGCACCGTTTTGCTGTCCCACTCGGCGCAGCCTGCTCGTAGGCCAGTCGCCTGCACGGCATATTTATCAGAAGGTTCAAAAGAACTGGACCGTCAACTACCGGAAGCAGTTGAGTCTGCCGTTGATGATTAAGCAGGCCAACTCGGCATACCAAACCGCACACTTTGGCAAGTGGGATATGCGTTTTGATAACGTGACACCCAGCGAGATGGGCTATGACGTCAGCGACGGTTACACCGACAATGGAACCGGCGGCGGCAAGGGTTCCGGTGGTCCGGCAGCAAAGGGGGATCCGAAACAGATCTTTGGCATCACTAAACGCACCTGTGACTTCATGGAGCAACAGG
>DASCOW010000069.1:0-5705 GCA_036012205.1 Verrucomicrobiota bacterium | reverse complement strand
TGGTCACGCCCGTGGTTGTCCTTGGTGAGCGTGCCCTGTGAGTAAATCGTCCGGCCAAATTCGCCACCGCAGATCACGAGCGTGTCCTCGAGCATGCCACGCTGCTTGAGATCCTTGACGAGCGCGGCAGTTGGCTGGTCGATGTCCTCACATTGGTAACGAACATCGCGCGGACAGTTGCCGTGCTGATCCCAGCCGCGATGAAACAACTGTATGAACGGCACGCCACTCTCAAGCATGCGCCGCGCAAGGATGCAGTTGTAGGCGTATTTGCCCGGCTTTTTGGAATCCTTGCCGTACAGGTCGAAGACGTGTTCCGGCTCGGATTTAAGATCAGTCAACTCCGGCACACTGGACTGCATTCGGAATGCCATTTCGTACTGGGCGATGCGCGCCTGAATTTCCGCATCACCCGTCTCGGCAAACTTCGCCTCGTTCACGGCGCGGATGCTGTCGAGGATCGCTCGGCGCGAACTGCGGTCAATACCCGGCGGGTCGTTGAGGAAAAGCACCGGCTCGCCGGAACTGCGAAACTTCACACCTTGATATTTGGACGGCAGGAAGCCGCTGCCCCAAAGGCGTGAGTAGAGCGCCTGGCTGCCACCACGCCCCTTGGAGATCATCACGATGTAGCCCGGAAGGTTGTCGCTCGGGCTACCGAGGCCGTAGTTGAGCCAAGCGCCCATGCTCGGATGGCCAAGCTGCTGTGTGCCGGTGTTGATGTAAGTGATCGCCGGGTCGTGGTTGATCGCCTCGGTATTCACGCTGCGAATGAGTGTCATCTCGTCGGCGAGTGAGGCGATGTGCGGCAGAATCTCGCTGTAATAAGCGCCGCTCTGCCCGTGCTGCTTGAACTCAAACATCGGCGCGACACACGGGAACGACTTCTGCCCGGAGGTCATCCCGGTAATGCGCTGGCCCTTTCGGATGGAGTCCGGCAGCTCGATGCCGTGAATCTTGCGAATGCCCGGCTTGAAGTCGTACATGTCGATGTGCGACGGGCCACCGGAGAAAAACAGATAGATCACCCGCTTGGCCTTGGGCTTGAAATTCGGGTTGCCCAGTACCCCTCCCCCGCGCCCTGTGGCGGCATTGAGCAGGCCAGGCTGGGCGAGCGACGCGAGACCAAGCGCCCCCATGCCGCGCGCGCCAAGGTTCATGAACTTGCGGCGGTCGAGCAGGTGGTCAGAATTGAATAATGGAATCATGGTTCACTCCCGGGTGATGACTTCGTCTAGATTGAGAATGGCGCTGGCCACGGTGGTCCAGGCGGCGTGCCTGGCCGAATCGAGCGATTCGTCGCGCTTGGTTTCGCCAAACTCCAGCAACTCACCGGCGCGCTTGGCATCGGCGCGAAACACCTTGAGCTGGCTGTCGTACAGGTTGCGGAACACGCGCTTGCGCAACTCGTCCGCCGGCCGCGCTGTGGTGAGCAGCAGCGCGTAATCAAGCTGCGAGTCGAAATCCTCCCCGCCCTGCTGCAGCACACGCTCCGCAAACAGTCGCGCCGCCTCGACGAACTGCACGTCATTCAGCGTCACCAGCGCCTGCATTGGCGTGTTTGTGCGAGGCCGCTGGACAACGCATTTTTCGCGCGTCGGCGCGTCAAACGCCATCATGTTCGGCATCGGCGCGGAGCGTTTCCAGTAGGTGTACATTGAGCGGCGGTAAAGATTTGCGCCGTTGTCCGGCTTGTAAAACAGACCGCCGTTGAGCGCGACTTCGTTCCAGATACGCGGCGGTTGGTACGGCTTGACGCTCGGCCCGCCAACCTTGCCGTTGAGCACGCCCCCGACGGTGAGTGCGTTGTCGCGGATGAACTCGCCCTGCAACCGCAACCTCGGTGCGTGCGAGAGGAACACATTCTCCGGGTCGAGCCGGAGTTGCTCCGCCGTGGCGGTGGACTGCTGCCGATACGTTGCCGACATGAGCATCTGCTTGAACACGCGCTTCACGTTCCAGCCACCATCGGCGAAGTCACGCGCCAGCCAGTCGAGCAGCCTCGGGTGGCTCGGCAATGCGCCGCGCGTGCCGAAGTCCATCACCGTCGTCACCATCCCCGCGCCAAAGATCATCGACCAATAGCGGTTCACCGCCACGCGAGCGGTCAGCGGATGGTCGTCATCGGCGATCCACTTGGCCAAGCCGACCCGCTTGGGCGACGAACCCTCCGGCAACGGCGGTAGCGCAGCTGGGACGCCGGGAAAAATCTCCTCGTCCTTTTTCGGCGACGCATAATGGCCACGCGCGAGCACGTAAGTTTTGCGCGGCTTGGCCAAGTCGCCCATTGTCATCACAGTGACTATCCCCTTATCGTAATCGCTGACAGCCTTCTCGGCAGCCTTGATTTTGGCATCCAACTCCTTGGCCAGGGGCCAGGCGGATTTCTCGTAATACTCTTGCAGCTTCACCACGTGTTCTTCACTCAGAACATCCTCGCGCAGCAGCGCCAGAATGTTCTCCGGCAGTACAGAACCAACTAACCTGAAGTAAAAGCCGGCCGGGCCACCGGCGTTCACAATCTTGAGTAGCAGATGGTTATCACCCTCTGTGAGCGCCAGCTTAGCCTTGTCTTGATCAGGCGCCGGGCCGCGGGAAGCGTTGTTGGCGAACACTTGTTTGCCGTTTAGAAACACCTTGATCGCATCGTCACTGCCGAGCGATACCATCACCTCCTGCGCCTTGGCCGCCGTCACGATCCGGTAAAAATAAGCCGCGCTGTTTTCGGGAATGGCTGGCGTGTGCACCTTGCCATCCTCGTACTCGCGCGGCTCCCATTTTTTGCCGTCGTGCTCCCTGGCCAGGTCTACTGTCTTCTCCGGCCCCCAGTTCTTTTTGAATGCAGCATCCTTATTTTTGCCGGTGAAACTTCCGAGAAAATGCCACCCATCCAGCTTCGGGGTATTGGGCAACTCGCTGACGCGGTGATCAGCAATCCACTCATCCATTTCCTTCGCGGTCGGATTCGCTTTGGCCCGCTCCTCTTTCATGGCAGCCACCTTGTCACGGCGCTGCTGCAACTCCTGCTTTTGGCTCATGCTTGGCACCTTGACCATCGGCGCCGAGTTGCCGTTGCGCGTTTGCATGCCGGCGTCGGAGTTGACATTGAAGTAGGCGTAAAACTGGTAGTATTCCTTTTGCGAGATCGGATCGTACTTGTGCTCGTGGCACTGGCCGCACTCCATCGTCAGGCCCAGCCAAACGTTGGCGGTCGTCTTGACTCGATCGACGTTGTACTCAACGCGATACTCCTCGGCGATCACGCCACCCTCGTCGGTCGTGCCGTGGTTGCGGTTGAAGCCGGATGCCACCTTGTGGTCGAGCGACGCATTCTCCAACTGGTCACCAGCCAACTGCTCGATCGTAAAATCGTCGAACCGCTTGTTTTCGTTGTATGCTTGGATCACCCAGTCGCGCCACGGCCACATGTAGCGCACGCCATCGTCATGGAAAACGCTGGAGTCGCCGTAGCGCGCGGCGTCCATCCACGCCAGCGTCATCCGCTCGCCGTAACGTTCGCTGGAGAGCAGCGAATCGACGAGGGTCTCGTACGCGTTCGGATCAGTGTCGTTGACGAACCTATCAACCTGCGACGGCGACGGTGGCAGGCCGGTCAGATCGAGGCACACCCGGCGAATGAGGGTCCGGCGATCTGCCTCCAGTGACGGCTCAAGCCCATTGGCCTCCATCCGGGCCAGAGTGAAAAAGTCGATCGAGTTCCTTGGCCAAGCCCGCTGCTGCACCCCGGGCAAAGCCGGCCGCTTGGGCGTTACGAACGACCAGTGACTCTCCCCAGGAGCACCCGCGTGAGGTTGGCCTATCGCCACCCCCATGGCCAGCACCGGAAGAACCCATAGAGTGTTTCTCGATAAAAACATAAAAAACGACGTTCAATTCAATAACCAAACAAGCTGCCTGACGGGAAATCTGCCTGCACCCTCTCACTAAATCAAGCTCGACGCGATTCGTAAGGCCGAGTTAATTGACGATATCTGCCCCTCCTACCTGTACCCCTTCCCTCTTGGCCAAGCGCTCGAGGAGAGCCGCGGCATGGGTCATCGCCTCCGGCTTACTAGCCAATTCGGGCACCATCGCCGCCAGACGCCAAAACAGCCGCTCCCCCTGATCGATCGCCACTTGGTCTATCGCCAACTGACCGGCCAAGCCGATGCACGGCTTCCCGAACCGCCGGCAGAGTGCGGCGACCTGCCCTGTCCCCTTCCCCATCAGCGTTTGCTCGTCGATTGCCCCCTCCGCAGTCACCACAAAGTCCGCCTCAACAATCTTCGTTTCCAGATCGGTCGCCTTGGCGAACACCTCAAACCCGGACTCGATCGCTGCCCCTGTAAATGCCATCAATCCGAATCCAAGCCCTCCCGCCGCCCCCGCGCCGGGTGTCGCCGAGTAATCACTGCCAAGTGCCTTGGCGGCAACTTTGGCCAAGCGGTCGAGGCAGGCGTCAGCCTTGGTAAAATCTTCCGGTTGCATACCCTTTTGCGGCCCGTAAATATGCGTGGCTCCGTCGATGCCAAGCAGCGGGTTTTGCACATCGCTCGCCACTGTCACGCTTGGCCAATCGCGATTCAGCGGCGCCTCGATCGAAACCAAACCACCGAGTCTGGTCCACTGTTTAATTTCCTTGCCCAACTCATCGCGAAATATCCAGCCAAGCTCCCGTGCCATTCCGAAACCGCCGTCATTCGTCGCACTGCCCCCGATGCCTGCGAGGCACTTTGTAGCGCCCGCCAAACCTACTGCAAGCAGCAGAACCCCCACCCCACGCGTATCCAGTTCAAACGGATGAAATTGCCCTCCCGGCAACAGCGCCAAGCCATTCGACTGTGCCGTCTCGACCACCGACTGGCCGTTCGCAACGTCGAGCCACCACTCCGCCTGCCTCGATCGTCCTGCTGCGTCGACCCCATTGATCTGCCGTCGCTCCAAGCCGAGCGCGCCAGCCATCACCGGCCCGAAGCCATCCCCGCCATCGCTCATAGGCAGCAGCGTCAGCGTGTCGCCCGGACAAGCAACAGCCCAACCACGGGCAATCGCCCCAGCCGCCTCCATCGCTGAAAGCGAGCCTTTGAACTTGTCAGGGACAATGAGAATCTGCCGTGTCACGCTGCCGGAAAAGGTTGCCTCAGAAACCATTTCTGGCAATCTGTTTGCGCCTTTAAGGAGAACAATAATGAAAAACCCTAAAATAGTCGCCTACATGAAGCCGACCTGCGGTTGGAGCAACGGTGTTCGCGCCGTGATGGACAAATACGGCCTGCAGTATGAGGACCGCGACATCATCAACGACCCAGCGCAACGGCAGGAAATGATCCAGAAAACCGGCCAAATGCTACAGCCTTGCGTCGAGGTCAACGGTAACATGCTGGCCGACGTCAACGGTGAGGAAGTCGAGGCCTATCTGCTAGCCAACAGCCTGGTGGAAAGCACCGATTGCGAAGCCGGCGCACCCACCAACCAACCCTGCGAAAATGAAATGAGCGAAAGCGAAATCAACTTCCGCTAACCCAAACCGGACGAACCAATTTCCGGGCGGCCCTCCGCCGCCCTTTTTTGTGCCTTGGGCTGATCGTGCCTGATGAAAGCCGCGACGAGAGCGGAGCCGACGACAAAGGCGATGAGCGTCCACATGGTGTTGGCGTCAGTCGGGGGGATAATCCAGTCGATATCCACCCTCTCAAAACCGACGT
>DASCOW010000068.1:0-2561 GCA_036012205.1 Verrucomicrobiota bacterium | reverse complement strand
CTACCAGCTTGCGCGGGAAAAAGTGCAGTCGGAGATAATGAGCCTCTCCGCCGAGACGATCCTCTGCCCCGGCCACGGCCCCATCACCACCGTCGCCGAGCAACTCATCGTCAACCCGTTTTTCTAGACCGCCGCCCTGTCCTGTTCAGAGCAGTTTTTTGCGTTGTTCCTGGTATCGGGTGTAGACGAAGCCCAGCCCGAGAAACACACCGCCCATCACGAAGAAGCTGGCGATCTTCATCTTGGTTTCCATTTGCCAAATGATCGGTACGAGCGACACCAGCGCGATGGCCAGCGTGCCCAGGCCCATCAGGCGATACCACCGCTCCCGCAGGCCTAGGCCGGCGCCGAAGTAAACCACCGCGAGCAACGACCACGCGATCGTGCGTGCACCGTGCTCGCCAATATCCGAGACCCATATCGACAACCAAATGAACAACAGCGCGCCACCGACGAGAATCAGCCATTGGTGGATCCAGTCGGACACCTTGTTGTCGACCTCGCATCGCCGCGCCAATTGCTGAACGCCAAACATCGCAACGATCGCCACCAGACTTTGCCAAAACGCATCGTCATCGATGAACTGGCCGGCCAGGGCGAGGTAACCGATCACCGCATAAGCCAGTGCCAGCCATTGCCATTCGCGGGCCGGCCTCAGGAATTGCATCGCGAAAAACACCACGCCCACCGCGATGAATACCAGCACCCGCCACTCCTCCGGGACGTAATTGCCGATCCACAACAAGCCCAGCGCGGCGGCGATGATACGGTAGGCCAACTGGATCCAGCCAACCCAGGAGTGGATCATCTCCGGCACTTGGCCAATGCGCGCGATGGCGATCGGGACTGCGATGTTCATCAGGTACATCGTGACGATCGGGATCAGCGCAAAGACGGCATGCTTATCCTTGCTCCCAAGGCACAACTCGACCATCACCCAACAAGACATCAACAGATAAACCTGTGAGAACAAGCCGACGAATCGTGCCCGGGTGAACACCGCGTACACTGTCATGCCGACCGAGACCAGCGCTCCCACCCAAAGCCATTGGTGCTCAAGGTCGACACCTTCGTGGAACCAAACGAGCAATGACAAAACAAAGCCACCTGATAACCCCGCCTCGATAATCATGGGCAATTGCTTGGCCAATGGACCATCCGGGCAACATTCGGTAAATTGGTCTCGTTGCCAGCGCCACCAGTGCGCCTGGCCAAGCGCGAGCACGAACGCGCAGCACAACGGCCAACTGAACCCACCGGCCGATTCAGCGAGGCCAAGCGCGTACAGCAACCCAATCGCTCCCGGCACTTGGCCGAGTAGTAGGAACTCGCGGATCTTCAGCCGGTAAACCGATCCCGTGAACAACGCGGTTGCCGTCAAAAGAATCGCTGCAATCCAGTCCTGCCATGGCACGACATCGTCGGCCTTGACCAGGAAGGCAGCCAGGCCGACAACCAAGCCCAGCCCGGTCAAATAACTCACCCTCGGCCGCAACACCGGCTCGAGCGCGGACTCGATCCGCGCATGGCACAGCCGGGCGTTGAACAACAGGAACACCATTACGGACAGGCCGCCGAGCCAATAATCTGCGCTGCCGGTTCCGATGTCTATGAGCGCATAAAGCACAGCAATGGCGGACACGGCGAGCGCGCCGATTTGGATGATGAAGTTGTCGCGGCGAATTGCCATGAAAAGCAGCACAACACTCTCGGCAGCGAGGATCGGCCCTTCGAGCGAGCCGGCCAGCCTCATCGTCATCAGACCGAGCGTCACCAGCACCAGCCCCTGCGTGAGGTAGCTCTTGCGCGAGAGCGACTGGTCCTCGAGGAACCGCGCCGCCGCCACGGCGCAACCGAGCAGCGCCACGCCTGCGGCCATCGGCAAAATCCAGAATTCCGATTCGGGATATTTCAGCACGTCCACCGTGAGCAGGCCGAACATGGCCGCGTTGTTGGCGGTCAAAAACGCGGCGCGCTGGCGGTCGCTGAACGCCCCGCTGCGCGAGAGGAAAACGGCCGCCGTGTAAACTACCCAGAGCGACACCGCGAAACTCACGGCGATTGTGAGCGACGGATCACCAATAACCCGCAGTCGCCACAGGAGAAAACCGGCGTAAGACGCCGACAGGCTCAGCACCGGCATCTTCAGCCAGCGGTTGCGCAGCATGAACACCACCGCCGCCACCGCGAGGACAAGGTTTGAGAAAAGAATCACCCACGACACACCGCCGGTACCGTCGTCATGGATCAGTGGCACGTAGGTGGCGTAATACGAGGCGCCGGTGGCGAAGAGCGCGATCGTCTCCGACTTGAGGCGATCCGCGAACCAAACCATGAATCCTCCCCACGCGAACAACAGCAGCAGGGCAAAAGTCGCATTGTCAATGATCTTAACCGGCGGAATTACATGCGCCGCGTACGTCGTGAAATACACCGCGGCAAAGCCGCCGGCGAGCAGCACCTGACCGTAGTTCTTTAACTGCTCTTTCGTGCGTTGAAGCCAAAAGCCAACGCCACCCATCGCCGCACTCAACAAATAAAATAAACTCACCTTGGCCCCG
>DASCOW010000067.1:0-5292 GCA_036012205.1 Verrucomicrobiota bacterium | reverse complement strand
CAGGGCGAGGGCGACTTGATTGGCACACTGGTGATGGGTACGGTCAAGGGCGACTTGCATGACATCGGAAAAAACCTGGTACTGATGATGGCTGAGGGCGCCGGTTTCAGGTGCGTCAACCTAGGCACCAACACATCCGCGCAGGATTTCATTGACGCTGTCAAGGAACATAACGCAACCATCCTCGGGATGAGCGCCCTGTTGACGACCACCATGATTTACATGAAAACGGTCATCACCGAGATGCAGGCTGCCCACTTGGGCCATGTGAAAATCTGCATCGGCGGTGCACCGGTGAATCAATCTTTTGCTGATGAAATTGGTGCTGACGGCTACGCCCCCGACGCCGCCACGGCCATCGATTTGTTCAAAAAAATGGCGTTTGAAACCAAGGGTCAGACTGCTTGAGTGTTACCGTCCAGATTGATTCGCAGCGGATCGATTCCGCCGTTGGTGCTACGTTGTTCGACTTGGCCAGGCAGATGGACGTGCGAATCCCCACCTCCTGTTCCGGCAACGCCAAGTGTCGCGAGTGCCTGGTCGAGATTGCCGAGGGCGGTGACTTGCTCAGCAGCCGCGCGCCGGAGGAGGAACATTTGGATGGTGAGTTTCGACTCTCCTGCCGCGCAACTATCGAGGCTGGTTCGGGGACGATCCGTTGTCAGACGCTGCAGCGCGGCGCGATTCAAATCGAGGAGCACGGCTTCAGTCTGCCATGCCTGGACGAGCCTCCACCGCTTCGCCCCGCGGTGACGCGTAATGGCGACCGGGTGTTGCTTGATGGCAGGGAAATCGATCGCTCCACCGGTCCGTTGCATGGTTTGGCCATGGACTTGGGCACCACCACCGTGTCAATGCGCCTCGTCGATCTCGAGACCGGTCGTATTAAGTCCAGCCAGTCGTTTGAGAATCCACAGCGCTTTGGCGGCAGCGATGTTCTGGCACGGGTGAAGTTCAACTCTGAGCACAAGGGCCAGCTGCTGCGCCGCACGCTAGTCGGTTACATGAGCAGGGCCATCGAGTCGTTCGGCGTAGCGTCGGGAAGCATTTACGAGGTGGTGCTGGTCGGCAACCCGGTGATGCGCGACCTGTTCTTCGGGCTGGATGTGTATTCGCTTGGTCAGATGCCGTACCGATCCGTTACTGAGCATGAGTTTTTGGAAGGACAACGCTCCGGCACGCATTTGGTCAAGCGAGGCAATCAGTCGTTGCTTCCGATCCACCCCGACGGGCGCGTTTACGCGCTGCCGCTGATCGGTTCGCACGTTGGATCGGACACCGCCGCCTGTCTGTTGGCTACCGGCTTGGCCCGGGAGGAGCGCACCGTTGCCGTGATGGACATCGGTACCAACACAGAGTTGGTCATCGGCAACCGCCACAAGTTTCACGCCGCCTCTTGCCCCGCTGGGCCGGCGTTCGAGGGAGGGCAAATCCAGTGTGGGATGCCGGCGCTCGAGGGTGCGATCGAGCGCGTACAACTTAAGCCGGAAGAGCGGATCGGCGTGATTGGCGGTGGTTGCCCCACCGGCCTCTGTGGTTCAGGACTTATCGACCTGTTGGGGGAACTGCTCCGCACCGGGCAGATGAACAGCCGCGGTCGGTTCACTGACGATTCCGACCGATTTTGGCTCGATGCCGAAAACGATGTTTACCTCACCGAGGGAGACATCAGTCAACTCGCCCAAGCCAAGGCCGCCAACGTTGCCGGGTTGCATCTGCTACACCAAAATTACGGCATCGATTTTGCCGACCTCGACCTGTTTTACCTCGCCGGAGGGTTCGCCCGGCACATTGACGTCGGGCACGCGCGTCGTATCGGCCTGATTCCGGACCTGCCGGATGAGCGCATTGTGCAGGTGGGCAACGCGGCGCTCGAGGGTGCCACGCTTGCGCTGCTCTCGGTGGCCGCCCGCGAGGAGATCGGCCAACTCGTACGCCGCATTGAGCATGTCGAGTTGGAGACGTTCCCGGAATTCTTTCACTGCTTTGCCGATGGCGCGCAGTTCGTGCCGTTTCAGACACGTGCCAAGGAACCCATCGTATGATCGCCGAACCGCTAAACGTTTCTGTTGCCGAGTGGAAGCGTCACCTGTGCATCCCCATCGATGGGCGGCTCAGCGAGACTGCTCAAGCCGGTGTTGAGCGCGCCTTGGCATGGGTGAACGAGCACGGTTGCCCGTGGAGTTTTGTTTCCAAGTTGATCGACTTGGTGACGGAGGGCGACCTCATCCGTTTGGCCACCGGCACCCAATTCACCAGTCGCGTTTTGGCCGAAAAACTACGGCTTGGCCAATCACGCGCTGCGGTGGCGGTGGCGGTTTGCGCTGGCTCGGCTGCCTCGCCGCAGATTCAGCATTTGTGGAAGGAAGGCAGACTTGACGAGGCGTTTTTCCTGAACGCAGCGGCGGCTGCGGCCACCGAGCAGTTGTTGCTCCGCGCGCACAAGTCGATCTGTGACCACGCCGAGCCGGCCGGTTTGGCTCCGCTGTCTCATGAAAGCCCCGGCTATGACGGCTGGAACCTGGGCGATCAGCATGCGCTCTTGGATCTTTTGCTCGCGCAGTCCGCGTGGCCAAGCGCGGCCAAATTGGACATTCTCGAGAGCGGAATGCTTACGCCGGAACATTCGCAGCTCGCGCTGTTTGGCCTTGGGCCAACCGAGGTGGTGGAGACAATGTCGCCCGACACGGTGGCGTGTGCCCGGTGCAGCATGGATCCCTGTTCACACCGCCGCAGGCCGGCAAACGCCCGCGTGGAGCTAGAATTAACCCGATGAAAAAGACATTGTTGGATACTATCAAGGAGCATCCGTTGCTGGGCGACGGTGCCATGGGCACACAATTGCAGGAGGCCGGCCTAGAGAGCGGTGGCTGCGGCGAGGCGTGGAACCTCGACGAACCGGATCGCGTCGTCGCCATTCAGCGACGCTACGTCGAGGCTGGGTCGGACTGCCTCATCACCAACACATTCGGCGGGAGCCGCATTATGCTCGAACGGCACATGGACAACCCGGACGTCGTCGGCATTAACAAGGCCGCAGTTGAGGTGGCTCGCCGGGCGTTCGGTGATCGGGACGGCTTCGTGCTTGGAGACATCGGGCCGTTCGGTGGTTTGATGGAGCCTTACGGTGAGATTACCCGCTCGGAGGTGGCGCGCGCCTTCGCCGAGCAGGCCAGGGCACTGGTTGAGGCTGGTGCGGACGCGATCATCGTTGAGACGCAGACGGTGCTCGATGAGGCCGGCGCAGCCATTGAGGCCGCCAAGGCCGCCGGTGCGCCGTGCGTGATTGCCTCGATGGCGTTCGATTTCACTCAGGCGACACATGAGCTGCGCACGATGATGGGAACCGGCCCGGACGAGGCGGCTGATTTTTTGGAGAAGGCTGGTGCGGACGTGCTCGGGCTTAACTGTGGCACCAACATCGACATGGCCCAAGCGCTGGCTGCCGTGCGGCGTTACCGAGAATGCTCAGCCCTGCCGGTCATGGCGCAGCCCAATGCCGGCCAGCCTGAGCTGAAAAAACTAAAAGTGATCTACGACCAAACCCCGGAAGAAATGAGTGCGCAGGCCGGCGACATGTTCGAGGCCGGCATCGGTATCCTCGGCGCATGCTGCGGCAGCACACCGGCCCACATCTCCGCCTTGCGCCAGCGCATGAACCAGTTTATCGAATCAAAAAACCGGAGCTGATCAATGGAAAAAACAATTGATGAAAATCCGGCCGCCGCCGAGTGGCTGCCAGAGAACAAGCCGGACGGCTCCGGCATCGGCGTCAACTACATCGACGCCTTTCTAAAGCCCCTCAACACCGAACTGGAGGGTGAAGCGAGGTTGGCCTGCAAACGCCGCGGCCTCAAGATCAGCGTCAGCGTGGGCGACCGGAAGGGCGAGGCCATCCTGCGCCGGATCGAGAACGGCCCCGACGTCCGTGCCATCCTCCGCGCCGCGCTGACTGAGGCATTCGCTCAAGCCGGGGCCAAGTGCGAACTCCGTGTCGGCAACATTCGAGTGGAACACTGAATTTTTTTTGATGAATATCTTTGTTTGTATCAAGCAGGTGCCGGACACCACGACGCGGATCAAGCTGCGCAGTGACGGCAATGGAATCGATGAGACGGACATCCAATGGATCATCTCGCCGCACGACGAACTGGCTATCGAGGAGGCGTTGAGGCTGCGCGAGCAGAAGCAGGATGCGACTGTCACCGTGCTATCAGCCGGCCCCGAGCGGGTGACTGACTCGCTGCGGATGGCGCTTGCCATGGGCGTCGACTCGGCAGTGCGGCTTGATCTGCCCGCCGACGCCGACTCGGGCATGAACGCCCGCGCACTCGCTGCCGCCGTTGGCAAGCTTGGCCAAGCCGATATCGTGTTCACCGGCAAGGAGTCGATCGACGATGGAGTGGCCGCGGTGGGGCCGATGCTGGCCGTCTGCCTCAACCTGCCCTGTGTCACCGTAGTCAACGGCATCGAATACGGCGGCGACTCGATCATCTGCCGCCGCGATGTCGGCGGTGGCAACATTGAGATCATCGAGACACCTCTCCCGGCGGTCGTCGCCGCACAGGTCGGTCTCAACGAGCCGCGCTACGCCACGGCGCTCAACATCATCAAGGCCAAAAAGAAACCGATCGATACGCTTTCCGCTGACGAACTGGGCATCACTGAGGCCGACCGCAAAATGCGCCTGAAGAACTTTGAGCTGCCGCCGCCCAAGCAGCCGTGCCGCATCATTGAGGGCAGGACCGCCGAGCAGGCCAACGAACTGATCCGCGTGCTCGCGGAGGAAATCCAGGCCATTTGACCGGAGAAACAACATGAAAATTTTAATCATTGCCGAACACAAAAAAGGAGTCTTGAGCGAAGCCACTAGGGAATTGTTTGGCCTGTCGCTTGGCCAGGCGGAAGTCCACGCCGTTGCCGCCGGAGAGAGCGTCGAGCCGCTCGCTGCGTCGCTTGGCCAACTGGGCGCGGACAAGGTGCACCTGATCGACTCGCCGGTCTTCGCCGGTGGCACTGGCGAGTCGCTTGGCCAAGCGCTTGCCCAATGCATCTGGCAACTTGACCCCGATGTGGTGCTTGCCGCCCACACGCCACAGGGCAGGGATCTGGCTCCGCGACTTGCCGCCGCGCTCGATGCCGCCCTGGCCACCGACTGCATCCAGGTGAGTTGCGACGGCAGCCAGTTGACCGTGCGGCGTCCGATTTACGCCGGCAAAGCGATCGCGGAAGTCGAGTTCGTCGGCGACAGTTTGAAGGTGATCACCGTCCGGCCGCGCACGGTTCGCGCGC
>DASCOW010000066.1:0-1631 GCA_036012205.1 Verrucomicrobiota bacterium | reverse complement strand
GTAACAGCGATGGCAGCCAAGCAGACAGACACGACAGTCGAAACCGTCACGGTGAAAGTGGACGGCCGTGCCGTTGAAGTGCCTCGCACCACGCTGAACTGCCAAGGCAAGCCGGAGGCAACCACTGTGTTGCAGGCGTGCAAGCAGGCTGGCGTTGAAATTCCGCACTACTGCTATCACCCCAAGCTTCCGGTGGCCGGCAACTGCCGAATGTGTCTTGTGCACGTCGCCATGCCGGGCCGCCCTGGCCCGGACGGTCAGGCGCCCACCAACGAGGACGGGTCGCCCAAGGTGTTCCCGATGCAACTCCCGTACGAGCCACAGACACCGCGCGGAGTTATCGGTTGCGCAACCGCCATTGTGCCGGGGATGGAGATTTACGCCAGCAGCCCGGAGACGGAGCAAATGCGCAAGGCAGTGCTCGAATCGCTGCTCATCAATCATCCCCTCGACTGCCCGATCTGCGACCAGGCTGGCGAGTGCAAGCTGCAGGGGTACGCGGTCGAGCACGGTCAGACGGAGAGCCAGTTTGCCGAGGTGAAAGTGCACAAACCCAAGGCGGTGAATCTTGGCCCGCGCATCACGCTCGACGCCGAGAGGTGCGTGTTGTGCACCCGCTGTATCCGTTTCACCACCGCCGTCGCCGGTGACGAGGCATTGGGTATCGTGAACCGTGGCAGTTACAACGCGATCTCCACTTATCCCGGCCAGCCGTTCGACAATAACTACACGCTCAACACCGTGGACATCTGCCCGGTCGGCGCGTTGACTTCGGATGATTTTCGGTTCCAGATGCGCGTTTGGTTTCTCAAGGAGACCAAGAGCCTCTGCACCGGCTGCGGCACTGGCTGCAACACGGTCATCGGCTCGCGCGAAAATCGGATGTACCGCTACGAGCCACGCCAAAACGACGCAGTGAACAGCGATTGGATGTGCGATGCGGGCCGGCTCGACTACAAGTGGATTGGCCGTGACGATCGCTTGGCCGAGCTGCGCGGCCCGAAAAGCGACACCACTTGGCCAAGTGCGCTCAAGGGGATCTCTGAGCACTTGGCCAGCGCCGACAAAGGCACGATCGCGGTCGTCGCCTCGGCGCGTCAGACCAACGAGGAACTTTTTCTGCTGGGCAAGCTGGCCAAGCACTTCAAGGCACTGACCGATGCTGTGCCGTGCCAGGGGGAGTCGGATCACCTGCTTGTCGTCGGGGATCGCAACCCGAACACCACCGGTGCGCAGTTGACCGGCATCACGACCAAGCGCGTTGGCTCGAAGCTGGGCGCTATCGCCAAGGGCATCGCGTCCGGCAAAATCAAGACGCTGATCGTGTACGGCTTGGATGTCACGCAGCACGGCATCGATGCCAAGCTGCTTGGGAAAGTGAAGACGCTGATCGTCAGCGACATCCTGCCCAGCACCACGACGAAGAAGGCCGACTACCTTCTGCCGGGCTGTGCGCACGCGGAGAAGCGCGGGACGTTCACCAATGTGAAAGGGCGCGTGCAGAAATTTTCAAAGGCGCTCGAGCCGCCCGGTGACGCGATGCCGGAGTGGGAGGTTCTACACGAGTTGGTGCACAATACCACCGGTTTGAACGGCTTCAACAGTATCGAGGGATTGTTCAACCTAATGGC